>JARBUQ010000136.1 GCA_029239545.1 Paenibacillus sp. | reverse complement strand
ACCATAAAAAAGCTGCCCCTAAGTAGAATAACTCTACCCGGGAACAGCTCTTTCGATTACGATATCGCCTAACTAAATCCATTCATTCCTGGCCAGCTCCGATTTGTCGTACTGCCCAATATCGACGAGCTCACGATAAGGAACCGGTGTATATGCTCCCTCATCACGGCCTCTGCTTGATCGGGATCCCCCTGCTTCAGGGCTTCGATCAGCTCCTCGTGCTCCGATACTTCCCGCTCCTTGCTGAATTTGCGGCCTACAATCCGATTGACGGTCCATAATTATCAAAATAGTTAGTTTATAAATTTCAGTGCTTGAAGCAGACGCTTCAGCATGACAGCTGCATGGGCCCGGGTGGCATTGTCGGCTGGCACGAACATCGTGTCAGTCATGCCTTGAATTATGCCAGCTTGAACCGCTTCTGCAACTGCCGATTGTGCCCAGGTACTGATCGATGCACGGTCGTTGAACGCACTGAGAATTTGCGCTTGATTGCTGCCGATTTCAATCGATTGACCGGCCGCTTTCACAGCTCGTGCGATCATCACGGCCATCTGCTCGCGAGAGATGCTCGCATTAGGAAGGAATATCCCTTCCTCAACACCTTCAACGAGACCTGCATCAGCGGCTGCACCGACTGTACCGACGAACCAATCGCTTGGCTTAACATCCGCAAATTTCGCCGCCGTCTTATTTCCCTTCAATCCAAGCGCTCGCACAAGCAAGGTTGCAAATTCCGCCCGTGTTATGCTGCTTTCCGGTTCGAAGGATGTTTCGGTCTGCCCTTGGATGACGAGTTTCGAGGCTAATAGCTCAATCTCTGCCTTTGCCCAGTGCTTCGCCACGTCCCCAAATGTTTTTGGAGATTGAACGATCATATATATACTATTAGAGTTTCTTTTGATCGTTACGGTCGTTTGTCCGTTAGCGCTTGTAAACTCGGCTGGCACGAATGACATCTCTCCTGTAATCGGATCGTAAGCAACTGCGGTAGCATCAGCGCTATTGACGGTTTGCATCAGAATTAATGTCCTAGTTACATAGGTTGTTCCAAAGTTGTTCACTTCGGACTGTTTGCCCCCGGCCTCCACTGTTATGGTGAATTCGATCGGTTCACCGATGATTCCCAGTCCAGCCTGCTCAGCTTTATCCTTAATGGTCTGTGCTGAAGTCCCTGTAATCTTCTCAATGATCACATTAATCTTGATATCCTCAGGCGCAGCGTCCAATTCTTGAGCAATTGCTTCGAGATCGAATAATTTGACTGGAAGATGGTAGCTGACATCACCGGATTTTATCTCCACAATTGCATCAGGCGTGGATTCAGCCGCATCCGAGACAATGCTTGCCGACATAGATACTTTAGCAATTGGGTCATTTCCTGTGAGCGCAACTCTAATCACCTGTGCGCTTTTGTTCTTGATTAAATCGAATGCTTCACTCAGCTTACCGCTGTCAAGATTGAATACGGTAACTTTCTGACCGTCAGGTGTCGTTTCCTGCGTTATTTGGGCTGCACCTTCACTCAGAGTTACTCCATCCGGATCTTCTGTAACTCCAGTATTCGTGTCACCTTGAGTGACAGGAACTGTAATCCCTATTGAGTCGGCTGAAGCCGTCGTAATATCAACACTTAGACCTGTAGTGCTCCAGTTATTGGCTTCATCCCCCGCTTGAATCGACAAAGTATACGCTGTTCCTGCGGTCAAACCTGTAACACTGTACGTATAGGTTGACCCGGTTACCGTATCAATCAATTTCGCATCGCTCGCAGCTCCCGAATCGGTATCCTTGTAAAGCTTATACGACGTTACACCTACATTGTCGGTTGCAGCCGGCCACGTCAGCGTGACACCTGTCTGCGTCAAGCCCGTTGCCGTAATGGCGCTGCCTGATGCCCAAGCTGGCACTGTCGTATCGAGAATGGCTTGAGTTGTAGATTCCAGAATAATAGCTTCGTATATTCCGGTTTGGGCTCCGCTTGCAGAAGGATTTTGCCCGGAAACCGTATATCTGAGCGAATGAGCTCCCTTATCCAACGTTCGGGTCCCCATTTCAACCAGAGCCGGTCTGGGAATATCAGTCTGTGTCGTCGTGTGTATATACAGATCGTATTCCTGGCCTTGCTGAATACCGTCGATTGACATAACCGACTTCCCGCGTCCTCTTCCGGTATTGTAATGAGCGAACACTTTATATTCCTCCAGCGGTCTATACAGTTCGAACTGCAGCTCCGTATAATCCCCTGGTGTCTTTCCAAACAGCTTGCCTTTTGCACCATACGCATCGTTCCCGAGGGGTGATCCGGACTGAATCGGCATTAGCGATTGAACCGAATATATATACCTGTTCGCCTGGATATTTCCCCAATTGTTATCGTGGCTGTATGAGATAGCTGCCGGTGCCGGAGACTGCACTACCTCAGCAGCTACTTCATCCTGAAACGGGAATGCGAGACGAGCGCCGAAAGACATGAAGTTTACTGAGTTCAACGTAGAATCCAAGCTAAGAGGCAGTGTGTATGAATTAAGCACATCTCCGCTGGTTCCTGATGTAAGCTTCACGAAAGTGGCATCATTCGCTCCGTTCACCTGCCAAGCAAATATAGCTGAATCGAGATTGACTGCAGCAGCCCGATTGAAATTGCTCTTCGTGCGAATATCGTAAGATATTTTGTATGAGTTCTCTTTGGTTAAGGTAAATGGAATGATGATGCCTTGCGCCAACTGCTCTGGTGTCACCTTTAATACAACGTCGTCAACCGGATCAGTTGTCCAATTCGTCTCACCGCCATTAGGAGGAAGCAACTTCGAAATCCGCACATCCAACGTCTCTGGAACGATGAAATCCTCAGAGATAAAGTCCTGGAAGCGTGCCTGCGACAAATCCTCACCTGTTACCATTGCAAATGTGGAGAAGGTCAATGTTTCATCAGGAGCCGGTGTCCCGTCATATACTTTGGCAAGCTTCAAGTATTCCTTTCGCTGATACAAGCCCCACATCTTGGAGTATTCATGTTCAACCCGTGCGAATACATCCATAATATCGGCTACATCAACACCCGCTTTGTACAAATAGGTCAATCCAGTATAGACAGGCAATAGCACAGCAGAGTCATGAGAAATGCTGAACCTGCCCGGATTGAGAGGGTTTTCCTGTCCATCATAGAACCATCTGCCATCGGTTTCGAACTCCCGAACCAGGTTCCACATTAAGCCTCGTGCATATTCCAGCAGTTGAGGCTTCAACTCCGCATCGGTCTCGTAGTATCCGAGCTTTGCAGCAGCACCCGCTATGAGCCCAGTAACGTTATCTGTCGCATCATTCGTGTTGTTTCCCGCCGCCGAACCAGTCGGATTGTATTCCGTCCAGTAATAGGTCTTATTGTTCCATACCCCAGAATGGAAGCCGTAACGCGGAATCTGAGTGTAAAAGAAATCCTTGGCCATCTGCAGGTCCTGCTCATTCCCGTATAGCTCATAACTGTTTACAAGCGCGGAAGCAATCTGCGAATTGACGTGGTGGTCAGGCTCATGGAAATCCCATTTATAGGCGTATCCGTCCGTCCACTGCCAGTCGAACAGGTAATCCCAGCCGCCTGCCCATTCTTCATGCTGAACATATTTGTCGGGACTGTTAGCTCTAGCCGATCCCTCTCCATAGAACATTTCCGTGAATTCATTCGTCCCATCTGTTTTCCATTGTGAAAATTCAAGGAATCCGGCGAGCTCTTCTGCCCGATTCTTGAACTGCTCGTCACCTGTCAAAACGTAAGACAGGTTGTAATCGGTCGAAATGTAATCATGCATTCTCCGCGGATAATACTTAGCACTATAACCCGCATGCTCCTTCATAAACGGTCGTCCCGGGATATCACCTGCAATGACAAGAGGTGCGTCAATTGCAATCGGGGCTCCTAGAGCGCCGCTTACTACTGGAATGGAACTATCTCTGGCGATAATGGTTTCAGGGAGCTTGAGCGAGTAATAAGTTCTTGACCCGCTTTCCGTAGGCCCAAAGAAAAAATTGCGGATTGCGGGCTGCGTCCATACCGAATCCGTAGGCGGCTGTAACTCGATCATCGGTAGTTTGGCCCAGAACTCATCTGCTATCAACGGCTCTGTCACATCAACTACATCTGTAACCGGCACCAGATTGCCAGATGAGTCAATCAATGCCTGACGCACCTCAGCTTCGTCGAACTGAGCAATTCCAGGCCCTCCCTGCAAAGAAAGCTGCACGGTCAGTGTTGCGGCTTTCTTAGGAGCCCATAATCGAGCAGCCAACTGATTCCAGTCACTGCTTTCTGAGCCAGTCACTTCATCCTTGCGCAAGACTGCACCTTGGTTATCAAGCCAGGAAAGCTCCATAGTCACCTTTCCAGCGCCATGAAGTTTATAACGTGTTAATGTGTTATATAACTTTTCGCTGATAATCTGGATTCCGGTTTGCAGCAGAATCGCACTGTCGCCAACTGCTTGAGTTACCAGCTTAACCGACTTTTGTCCAGCGTAGGAAAAGATAGAATCCGATTCTATAGTAGTATTATTGGCCGAAGGAACGGTCATCCATGAATCAGGAGCGGTACCGCCAGCTTCAAAGCCAGGATTGCGCAGTATATTGTTGTTGATAAGACGAGCATGATCCAACCATACCGCCCCTGCACCTTCCGCTAATTGGAACGTTACCGACACATATTCGGCTTCAGTCGCAGCGATCTGCTCATGAAACAGCTTGCGCCAGTCCGCTGTTTGCCCCAAGCCGTCCACAATCGTGCTTGATAAGTAACCCCCAGCAGATGGCGCAGAGTACCAATCCAGCTTCATTTGCACTTTTCCCTGTACGTTGACCGTTAGGTAATAGGCTTCTATCTGGTATGCATTACCAGGAATAACCGGAATATAGCTTTGAGTCACGCTTGATAATTGTGAAGCATTTGAAGTAGAGAGCTTGATAGATTTAGTACCGTCTTTGGCCTGAGTATTGTCCCAGTCCGTCGTCCCAGCGCCGATCACCCAAGAGTCAGGGGTTTCAGTGCCCATTTCGAAGCTTGAGTTAGCCAATAAATTAATGGACAACGGAGTAGTCGAATCGATAATAGTAATCGTAATCGAGTACGTCTGACTTTCATTGATCTCGAAATACATAATGTAGCTTCTGGTCGGCAATGAAGCCAAGTAGCCTTGAGTCAAGGTAACTATATTTCCGCTAATGGTATAATCCGTTCCTAGTTGCAAGGTGGTGTTTTCGTTTCGAAGCGCTTGCAGATTTGCACTGCCCGTGAGTGTGACGGAAATGCTCTGCCCCGAGCCTTCCTTTTTATCAAATGTTGTGCCAGATGCGAGAAGTCCGGAAGAATCGACTATTTGCAATTGAAGACGCCGATCGGCCCCCGCCCCAAAGGCGAATACCAGCTCTGATTTACCAGCTGCAAGCTGCGTCAGATACGTCTTGTTCAGCTCTGCTGTTCCGTTTGCATAGGTATAATCGATGTTAGGTCGAAGCACATAGCTGTCATTGCGGATTTCAATCAGATCGTTGCCATTCTCTGTTACAGCTATTGGAATATTCGCTTGCACCGTCGGATTCTTGTCGAATAAAACCGACATCGGATTGACGGATGAATCTGTAACCACTTGTGTAAAAGAAACGTCATCGAACCAGACCGTTCCTGTACTCGTAATGAGCTGAACGGAAATATAGACCAGTGTCGCATCGGAAGGCGCCGTTTCCCTTTGAAGAACTTGTTGCCAATCCGCTGCGTCCTTACTGGCGTCAAGTTTCTTCGCAACGATAAGCTTTCGATCGGATGTGAACCAGGAAAGCTGTATAAACGGTTGACCTGCCATGTTCTCGGTCTTGTAGTAGGCTCCGAAATCATAAGTGGCGCCTGGCTTGACAGTCAAATATTGCTGATAGAAATAAGCTCTGTCCCCCACCGATGGACTGATCAGCTTAACCGATTTATTACCTGATCGCTTGACCGCTGCATCCCATTCCCAGGTCCCGGTTCCGGTTTTACCGAATGACCATCGATCTGGTATTTGGTTATTGTCGTTGTCGTCTTCGAATCCAGGGTTAATCGCCATGTTGATCATCGTCGGATTTGAGTCAGTCACTGTAATGCTGATTGTCCGCGTCTGACCGGATGCAAATGTAAAAATAATAGCAGACGTTCCAAGCTGCAGGGATGACAAGTATGATGGATGAATAATAACAGCATCGTTAATTAATGCATAGTCTGTGCCGGAAGCTAACACTGCGGCCCCGTTTTGAACGGAGAGTAATGTTGTATTGTATACGGCCATTGAGACCGTAATACCCGTCTGACTAGCTCCCGACTTGTCGAAGGATGCATATTCAGGTGAAATTGACACGGTGGAAGGCGGCAAGGACGAGTCCAGCACCTGAACGGCAAGCTCAGGATCTGTTCCCCCGCTGAAGTCGAACATTAAGGAAACCAAGCCAATGGGCAAGGAAGCAAGAAATGATTGGTTGATTGTCACGGAATCGGCTGTGGCGGTATAGTCCGTTCCCTGTGCCAAGCTGCTTCCGTCATAGTAAATTCCCGTCAACGTATTGCCATAAGTAGCCATGGATACCGTTACATCCGCTTGGGTAGTTGGATTTTTGTCAAACTGGACGGAATTTTGCAAAAGAACAGAGTTCGGATCAGCGATTTCCTCCAACAGCTTCAGTTTCAAGCTGTATAGATAAAGGTAATAATAGCTCCCTGCGCTTCTTCCTTTTATTTTGAAGGATAGCGTATGATTCCCTTTTGAAAGCGTCATACTCGGAGCAAGCGATTCAGTGCCTATTATATTGACTGCCGGATTAGCGTAAAAATCGAACTCGCCTATGCTAGCACCATCTACAATAACATCAGCAATACCGCCTCCAATGTTCTTGATCGTTCTAAGATCCAAGGAGTAATTTCCCTTTTGCGGTACGTAAAACTGGAATTTCACGTAATCGCCTACCTTGGGGACACGATATGTGACCACACCATTACTGCCCTTTATTGCAACCATGCCAAGAGGATTGATTTCAGAGTACTGAAATTGTGTTGTTCCCCTGCCTGCTGGATTCCAGTTGGGATCCGTGGTGGGATAATTCATCTCCAGATCCTGAAAAAAATATTCAGTCGTATCCCCTACAGCGGCTTTAGAAGTCCCAGGGATATACCCCCCAATAATTATCGAGAATGCTAAGAAACAGAGCATTGCTTTTTTGATCATTTGACCAAAGTTAGATTTGTACACCATAACGATAAAGAACCTCCTTTTGTCATAACACCCTTGAACTAGCTGCAGCTTATTCGGCAAAAAATTCTAAAAGCAATTTGTAAGCACTTACAAGTATAGTTGAACTGGACAATCGCTTTTCATATCACCTCACTCATTTTGCATTACCTGTAATGTTAGTTGTTATGTAGTTGTATTATGTTTATAATGAATTATAGCACAGTTTCAACCAATTGGAAGTATAATATATAATAAAGAATACACCTAATAAATTTAGGCCGGGAAAGAGATGGGAAGCATGCAAAAAAATAAAAGGGAACTCATATATACGAAGCTTGCGGATACTTTGCGTGGGCAAATATTATCCGGAGAAGTCAAAGCTGGAGAATTTCTGCTTTCGGAGAATGAACTATGCAGAATATATGGAATTAGCCGAATATCCGTTCGGAAATCTTTCGAGATCCTCTTGCAAGAAGGATTAATCATTAAGAAGGTCGGTCTTGGCACGATGGTCTCTTCGGAAGTTAAAGGGACAACGGGAACGGTACCCACACGCCAAACCTTGAAAATATTATCTCCATCGCCTTCACATTTTTTCAAATTGGGCATGACTTACATTATCGAGGCTTTTGAACGGGAATATCCGCATGTGGATGTGAAGCTGTTGGAATTGCCAGGCTACAATACGTGGGATTCGCTCGATTATTTGCAAGAATTCGGAGTCAATCCTGATCTCATCATGGTGACGGACCGGATGTACAAGAATCTTCCGAATCTGGATTCTTTCACGAGACTCAATAAAGCGGTTGAACGGTACTCGGATTTGTTTTATCCCAGACTCTTAAACTATTTTACAGAGCACAAATCCATATTCGCAGTACCTATCACATTTTCTCCTGTATTCATGATGTACAACCCCAAGTTATTCGGGAAGTTCGGTGTTGCGGAGCCACAGCCCGACTGGTCGATAGAACAATTGCTTGATGCGGCAAAGCAACTATCCGTAGACACGAATAATGATGGGATTATTGATCAATTCGGACTCTCGCTTTCGACGTCCAGTACCCGTTGGACCATTATTGCTTTGCAAAACGGAGTGGACTTCAAACGTATTAAGGAAAATCCGGAGCCATTGCGAAAAACACTAAGCATGCTTCACCATCTGCTCTACAATGATCGCGTCGCTACACTCCGTACATACAGCCATTCTGATCGCATCTACGAGCCGTTCATCCACGGGAAAGCTGCGATGACACTTACGACTACGATCGAAGCTGAGATATGGCGCCGTGAAACCTCTGGTTTCAATCCGTTGCCTGTACCAGTTCGTATGGGGCCATTGCCGGGCACCATTCTTGTCTCCAATGCATTAATGATACCCCGAACCTGCAGTGATCCTGAATTGGCACAGGCATTCATACGCTCGGCTGTTCGACTCGATGTTCAGGAGAAGATTAGCCGGACGGCAGGGTTCCTGTCTGTGTTAATGCCGGTATATGACCAAATAGAGGACAAGTCGATTATTGATATGTTGAGCTTAAAGAATTCCAAGCTGGAGCATGCTTTTTTTATGGATGAGTTCCTTCCTGATTTCGATGTTCTGGAGCAAATGGAAGCTGAGATGCGGGCTTTCTGGAACGGATATGAGTCTGTCGATGAAGTTATGGAGCGTTTATTAAGGTTATAACTGATCTTCAGCGAAATTTGTCTAGACGATCATAAGAAGAATCTCTGGAGCAAATCACTCCAGAGGTCCTTGGTGTTGGATATCAGTTAGGCGGTGGGAGGCAGGCAGGCGGGCCAATGTTGTCCGTTTTATGGATTATCTGGTTTTGCAAAAAGTCACAGATTGCAAAGGAATTCACTTGCGCCTGATTGATGATTACCTTAAAACTTTGGCCGGCTACACCTATAAGACAGTGGAGCAAGTAATTTGCGCGCTGCGCCTTTTTTTGGCTCCTTCTGGAAATGTAAGTCGTCCAAACCGACTTAAGCGACCGGTCTTCTCATCCCAAAATATATTGTCATA
>JARBUQ010000135.1 GCA_029239545.1 Paenibacillus sp. | reverse complement strand
CAAGCACAACAGCAATCGTAGCCCACCTTTCTGTCCTCCCCACCCGCCTAACTGAACTCAACGACCAAGGACCTGGCCATTGGCCAGGTTTTTCTTATTTGCTCCAAGTGGATAGGCCGCCCAGACAGGTGTTACCTTCGACTGCCGAATAAAGGTGGGATTTGACCATATATTTTCAAAAAAAGCTCAAACAACAATAAAATTACAAATTTTGTCTTAGTTTAATCTATGTTTTGTCTCAACTTGTTTCTGCTAATATCTTATAATATCCTCGTATGGTATAAAAGGGGAATGGAGGTAAGTATTCATAACTACCAACCGATATGACTTCTTACAACACAAAACAACATGGAACGAGGCGATCAGGTTATAGGCTGTATGAGCAGATCGGCGGATAATTAGTCAATTTTGGCTGGGAAGGGGATCCGTTAACTGTGATCAAGCAATCCAAAGTAATAGCAGAAGCTTTCTCGATTGATCCTTACAAAGTAATGGCCAATAACCCGCTTATTGTAAGGGCAGAAGGGTGTTGGTTGTATGATGAGTTGGACCGGCGCTATTTTGATTCCAGCGGGGGCAGCGGAGCAGTGAATCTGGGACATCAGCATCCTGACATTGTAAGCGCTATCAAACAACAGGCTGAGCGACTCCTGCACACGGGGTGGAATGTTCCCAATGATAAGCGCAATGAACTGGTACAGAAGCTGGGACAGTTTGCTCCCTATGATGATTGTGCGATTTTGCTGGCTGTATCAGGCACTGAGGCTGCGGAAGCCGCCCTTAAAGTTGCGAGAGCAGCTACGGGCAGAACAGCTGTTATCGCTTTTGACCGTGCTTTTCATGGGAAGAGTACCGGAGCGCTCGGGGTAACCTGGAGACCATCCTTTCGCACCTATAGCACATTCGATCGTGAACAGCACCTTACTGTTCCTTATCCGCTTGAGGGGATAGGCGACAGCGCCTCGGTTACCGCTGAACAATGTCTCGAGCAGCTGAGCAGCGTCCTCCGGCAAGCTGATATGCGAAGGCAGCTGCCTGCTGCTATGATCATGGAGCCCATTCAGGTTTCTGAGGGGATACATCCCGCTGGTCCTGCATTCCTGCAGCAAGCAGTGGATATCGCCCGAAGCTTCGGAATAATCGTTATCTTTGATGAAATCTACACAGGCTTTGGAAGAGTGGGAGCAAAGTTTTATTGTGATAGGACAGGTATCATACCAGATCTTCTAATGATAGGCAAAGGGTTGGGGAACGGTGTGCCCATATCAGCCGTGTTAGGAAGCAGTGCCATCATGAATGCTATGCCGCCAGGCCATCACAGCTCCACCTTTGCTGCCAATCCCTTGTCCTGTGCTGCAGGCACAGCCGTACTGGATGTAATGAATGAGACCAGCATCTGGAACAATGCGGAGAAGGTCGGAAGTCAGTTGATGCATAGTCTCGAGAGGCTCAGACAATCAAGCGGAATAATTTCCAAGCCCCGCGGGGAAGGGCTGCTGATTGGCTTTGACATGCTGGATAACGAAGGAAATGCATCCCCGGCTAAGGCACGGCTTTTCGCAGATCTGGCCATGGACCGAGGAATCTTGCTTCGTTGGGGCGGCTATAGCGGAAGTACCATTAAAGTAACCCCGCCGCTCACGATGAATCAAGCAGAGCTTGATTTTCTGTCATCCTCGTTTACGGATATCGCAGATGTGATTCAAGCGAAGGAGAACTGATCATGCTCGCTGTAATTGCCTACTCAGAAGGAAGAATCGATGTCGAGCGAAGGAGCCCACCGCAGCAGCTTAACGCAGGCACAATTCGCATACGTGCAGCTTGCAGTCTGATAAGCCCGGGTACGGAGCTCCATTACATCCAAGCTCGTCGTCAAGTAATGTATCCGCTAGCCCTTGGTTATTGTTCGAGCGGATATGTGGAAGAAGTGGCAGAAGGTGCTCACGGGTTCTCTGTCGGAGACCGGGTGATCGCGATGGGATGGGGGTATGCCATCCATGCCGAGCAAATTGCTGTGCCGTATAAATTATGTGTCAAGCTGCCGAAGTCGTTGAGCTTCGAGCACGCTGTATTTGCTAATATGAGCGCTACAGCACTGCATGCTGTACACAGAGCCAGGCTAGAGGGAAACGAGCGGGTGTTGGTTATCGGGGCAGGATTGGTGGGACAAATGGTGATGCAGTGGGCACGAATGCAAGTACAGGAGGTGGTTGCCTCTGATTTGTCACATAATCGGCTGAAGATCGCTGAGGCTTCCGGCATTACATGTATTTATCCAGATCCTACCAATAAACTCCTCTCTCAGCAGGCGATGGAGCATTCACAGGGAAGGGGCTTCGATACTGTGTTCCTATGCTCCTCAGGCAATGCTACCGAATTGTTCAATCAATGCCTGCAGCTTATGAACAGATATAGGGATGGGCACAAACGTGGAACGATTGTTGTGGTAGGCCGGCTGGAGGCTCATCTTCAATTAAATGTAGATTTAGGAAATGTCGATATCCGTTACTCTGCCCGCTGTGGGGCCGGTTATCGCGATGAGGAGTATGTGCATGGCAGAGTTACCTACGAGGCGCCATCCGGGGAAGGTACCGTTGACCGGAATCTGGCGGAAAGTGTTGACGCCATTCATCAAGGGCGTTTGGACCCTTCATTGTGGCATACACATCGTTTTCCCGTTCGGGAGGCAACACAAGCTTACGAGTTACTGAAGGATCCGGAACAGGCTTTGGGTGTGACACTGCATTATGAGGACCAGGGTGAGGAGCGTGTAGATTTTGCAAAATAAAGAATTTTCCGTACAGGGTTACAAGTACAATACTGCCACGCCTGTAAAATGGTTGATCAGCCATGCCTTACAGTATAAGTTGTTTCTGATCTGTTTCATTCTGGCCAGCATCGCTATGGCGTTCTTCGCGTCTTCGATTCCAACGCTGATTGGGCGCACCATTAGCGAAGTAACGAGCCCCGGGGCTACGAAAACTGCTTTGATCCAGCTTACCTTATTCATTCTTGTTGCTATCCTGCTCAAGGGAATCATGCATTTATCCAGCTATTATTCCATTGAGATGATCGCCGCCAGAATGGAGCGTGATACGAGGGAGGATTTGTACACGAATCTGTTAAGCAAGAATCAGGCGTTCTTCAACGAACAGAGGGTCGGCAATATTATGGCAAGCGCTACGAATGATGTCCAACTGCTCAATGGCATGATGAATCCTGGAGTGTCCGAGATTTTCAATACGACGCTCAACATTGTAATGCCGCTGGCCTTTATAGTTTTGATTCATCCTTCACTCCTGTTGACACAGATTTTGTTCATCGTCGCATTTTTCCTGGCAACCAAATATTATCAGAACAAGCTGAAGCCCGTATCCCAGGACATGACTCGCTCGTTCGGCCATATGAATGCCGACCTGAACGAAACGGTGAGCGGGATGATGGTGGTCAAAACCAATTCACAAGAAGAGCAGGAAGCGATCAAATTCGTGGGCAATGCTTCCAAGTACAAAGACGCGTTTATCAGGCAAGGAAAGCTTCAAGCGCTGTTCCTGCCCCCGCTTCTATTCAATGTGGCACTGGCAGGTGGTTTCCTGCACGGATTCCTCTTGTTCAGGTCAGGCTCGATTAATATTGGCGAGCTTGTAAGCTACATGGGGCTCATCGGCATCATGAGAGCTCCGTTTGCTACTTTTGCCATAATAGCTTCCCGAATCCAGCTAGGCTTGGCCGCTGCAGAGCGTATTCTGCAGTTGATCAAGGCGGATACGGCAATCGATCAGAATGATGCTGGCCGAAGAGCCGAGATGCATGGAGAGCTTGAATTCTTAAAGGTTTCTTTCGGTCATGGAGATAAGATTATACTGCGTGACATCTCCTTTAAAGTGCAGCCCGGGCAGACGGTAGCGATTGTCGGGCAGACCGGTTCGGGAAAGACGCAGCTAAGCAAGCTCATTAATAGAATTTATGAGGTGCGCTCAGGTCAAGTGCTCATAGACGGGGTGGATGTGCGGGAATGGAACCTGACTTCCCTGCGCACGCAGATCTCAACGATTGAGCAAGATATTTCTTTATTCTCCAAATCAGTTGCAGATAATATCGGCTTTGGTCTGGGCAATCGCGTCGATCGCAAATCGATTGAGGAGGCCGCCTCAGAAGCTCAGGCCCATTCTTTCATCATGAGAATGCCGAACCAGTATGACACGAAGATCGGGGAGAAAGGGGTGAGCCTATCAGGAGGGGAGAGACAGCGCTTAGCTATTGCCCGCGCACTGTTAGTCGACCCCAAAATTCTTATCCTTGATGATTCTACGAGCGCAGTGGACAGCATTACGGAGGAGGCCATTCAGGAAGCGATCGGCCGTGTAATGAAGGGTCGCACAACGGTTCTGATTACGCACCGATTATCTCAGATTATACGTGCTGATCTTATCGTAGTGCTCGATGGCGGGACAGTCATCGACCAGGGGACGCATGAGCAACTGCTGGGAAGATGCGAAATATACCAGCAGCTATTCATTAGAGCCAGAGTGAGCGAAGGGGGGCAAGCCGTATGAGTAAGAGCAAAATCCAAAAAGGGGAATCGTACGACCGCGAGTATACGTTCAGAATTCTTCTAAGTCGGTTGAGTGCTTACTTCCGCCCTCATTCGATGGCGATCTCGATTATCGTTGCCGTTATCCTGCTCAATTCCATATTATCGACTATCGTTCCGGTCTATATCTCCAAAGGTGTTAATGAACTGACGGAATCGGCAGATATGAACAAGGTTATTACCATCATTGCGACAATCCTTATTGCAGGGCTGTTGTCCTGGGTATGTTTGTTGGTTCGTCAGCTCTATACGGCGAAAGTCTTGGGTAATGTGGTACTGAATGTCCGCAAGGATACCTTCAAAGCGATCCTGAAGCATGATATGTCCTTCTTCGACGAACAGCCGGCAGGAAGTATCGTCAGCCGTGTTACATCGGATGCGCAGGGCTTCTCAGACAGTGTAACGCTCACCGTTAATTTCATCAGCAATATGATTATGATTATTCCTTTGATAGGTGTTCTGTTGTATGTAAATGTGACACTAGGTCTACTGACCTTGCTTATGCTTCCGGCGATCATGATATTCTCCGCCTCCTTCCGCAAGCTGTCCAAACGAATGACTCATTATAAGCAGCAGGGACTAGCCAATATTGGTGCAAATATACAGGAATCCATCAGCTGTATATCCGTCGCCAAAGATTTCAGACAAGAGCAGGCGCTGCTCGATGAGTTCAAACAAATGAACCAGCAGTCCTATGCGGTGAAACTGAAATGGGGGCTGGTGATGACATCCAACTATCCGATTCTGGAGATGGTGTCGAATATTGCGACTATTCTGGTCATCGGTGTAGGTGGCTTGTATGTATTGAACGGCAATCTGTCTGCGGGCGACCTGTACTTGTTTCTGCAAGCGGTCGCGATATTCTGGGTACCTTTTACAGGCCTCGCTGCTTTCTGGAATCAATTTCAGGCGGGAGTTGCCGCAGGTGAGCGTATATTTGCAATCATGGATCTTCCTACCCAGATGATTCAAGTTGACAGTCGTCCTGTTCCAAGACTGAAAGGAACAATTGAGTTCAACAACCTCACATTCCAATATAAAAGCGAAGCCAATGTTCTTGAGAACTTCCGACTGCACATACAACCAGGAGAAACGATTGCCTTGGTCGGTCATACGGGGGCAGGCAAGTCGAGTGTGGCCAAGCTGGTATCGCGCCTGTACGAATATCAGGACGGCCAATTGTTGATTGATGGAGAGGACATCCGTAAGTTCGATGGCAGGTCTTACTACAAGCAGCTTGGCATTGTTCCCCAGACTCCTGTTCTGTTCAGCGGAACGATTGCAGACAATATTCGTTATGGGAATCCGGATGCCTCGGATGAGCAGATCGCGCTTATGGCTAACCGAATCGGTGGCGGGCATTGGCTTAATACATTACCTGATGGATTAGCAACACGCATTGGAGAGATGGGAAAGGGAGTATCCATGGGACAGCGCCAATTGATCGCCTTATGCCGTGTTATGCTGCGGGATCCAATGATCCTTATACTGGATGAGCCTACCGCAAGCATTGATCCCTTCACAGAAGCTCAAATTCAGCAAAGTATGAATGAGCTGTTCAAGGATCGGACCGTTATAGTTATCGCCCATCGCCTATCTACGATCAAGAACGCCGACCGAATCGTGGTGCTCGAGCGCGGCAAGATGGTGGAGCAAGGAAGTCACAATGAATTGTTGACCAGAGGCACCTACTATTCCGATTTGTATAATCAATATTACCGGCATCAGGAGCTGGCTATCTAGGACAACGTCGTACTGTCGCATTCACCTGATCATCAACCCATAAGATATGCGGGTATCGTGTATAAAAAGCCAAGACAGGAGGAGCAGCCGTGTCCTACCATGTGCTTAATGAAACGATTATTCAGCAGGATCTTTGCACATCCTGCGGGTTATGTGTACCGATTTGTCCTGCGAATATAATCGCTCTATCCGATGAATCTGTTCCACTTCCTTATGTCACATTATCGAAGACTGCCATTACAGATTTATGCGGGACGTGCAATTTATGCGTACAAATTTGTCCGGGCTTCGATACAGGGGTACAGGAGACAGAAAAGCGGTTGTACAATCGCACCAGAAGCAGCGAAGAACGCTGGACTGGTATTTATGAATCCAGCTATCAGCTCTCCTCCAACAATCCGATTATTGCTTCCGTTGCTGCAGCTGGCGGAGCTGGAACTACCCTTGCAGTTACCGCGCTTGAGGAAGGCATAGCGGATGCAATGATCGTTGTAGGCCGCGATCCGAATCGGCCCTGGATTCCGGTTGCTTATATAACGGATTCCATCGAACAGGTGATTGAAGCCGCACAGTCGAGCTACTGTATTACCCCCACACTGCATCTTTTGAAGGATTCTCCTTTTGAGAAAATCGGTATTATTGGAGTTCCTTGTCAGATTCAGGCTGTTCAGAAGCTTATGAATGTTCAAGACAATCCGCAGGTGAGATTAATTGCTGACAAAATCGCTTTTACTGTTGAAATCGCCTGTGCATCCAGTACCTCCAGAGATGGAACGGTTCATCTGATTACGAACCTGCTCGGCATTCCTCTGGAGGAGGTTGTGGAAATGCGTTATCGCTATGGGGAATACCCTGGTCAGTTTATGGTCAGGACCGCGGACGGCAATCGCCATTTCCTGCCTTTTTTTCGCCTGGTGGAAGAATTTAAGAAGTTTAAAACTTATCGCTGTCTGACCTGTCCGGACTGGTGGTCCGGGGTGAGTGATATTTCGATCTCGGACGGTGACCCGGATATATATACGACCAGCAAGCGGAAGGAGGCTCCCAAGCCATCATCCACGATTCTGGTGAGAACGGAGACGGGAAGAAGACTGCTCGAGCTGGCTGTTCGAAGCGGCATGGTATCCTTGACGGATTATGAATTCATAACGAATCTGGGGTTGGAGAGGAAGAAGCATCGGTATCGGCATTATGCGAGCCTGAATGGGAGACGTATCCCCTTGCCTCCTGCTGAGGATCGTTATACAGAATCTTTATTATCGGATGATGAGGTGATCGATCGTGGCGTCCACTTACGGCAGTAATTCGATGCAATCGTTAGGTGTTGAAGATCAATTCGATCTAAGAGTAAGGTCGAGGCATCATCTAGGGCCAGAGGTGCGGGGCGAGCGGGATATAGTAGAGTTTACAGCAATTCCAGCGGATAAATCGATTTCCCAACGCGCTATTATTCTGAACGCACTTGGTTATGGTCAGGCTACTGTACGGAATGTATTAAAATCAGATGATATTCTCAATTGTGTACAAGCGCTTCGCAGCATGGGGGTTCCATTGGAGTGGGAGGGATTTAACGGACAGCATTTGCGAATACAAGGGGTTGGACTGAGGGGGCTTAAGGAAATTCCTTATTTGGACTTGGGGAATTCTGCTACCTCAAGCCGTTTCCTGATGGCCGTAATGGCGGGTTATCCTTATTCAGTCGAGATTCGGGGCAATGAGCGACTAAGCTCCAGAACGATGGTATGGACTGTAGATAAGTTAAGGGCGATGGGTGCCTCTACAGAGTTCGGCTCGAATGCAGACCATCTCCCGTTGACCTTGCATGGTCGATTTCCGCTGCAGGCTGTTCATTTCAAAGGAACGGTAGCCAGTGCCCAAGAGAAGAATGTTGTGTTAATGGCGGGATTATTCGCCGAAGGCACAACCGTGTATGAGCAGTTATGCCAGAGCAGGGATCATACCGAACGAATGATGCGGTACCTTGGAATTCCTGTGCGCAGCGGAAGGGTAACCGAGATCGATGGCCTGCATGAATATGCTGCCAAAGATATCACAGTACCCGGGGATATTTCCTCCGCTGCTTTCGTCCTCACTGCAGCGATTCTGAACAGACAGTCTATTCCGTTCCCAATGAGGTTGAAGGGAATAGGGCTGAATCCTACAAGGACGGGATTTCTTAGCGCCATTGAACAGATGGGCGTGAATGTGAAGGTCGAGAGGCAGAGCGATCTTGGTGCGGAGCCTGTCGGAGACTTGTTGTACAGCGGGGGTTCAGCGCCAAGAGGTGCCCGAATCGAGGGAATGGAGTTCGTGCAGAGCTTGATTGACGAAATTCCGCTGCTTGCTCTGCTCGCAGCTGTAGCCGAAGGAGGCACGTCTATGCACGATTGCTCCGAATTGAAGGACAAGGATACGAATCGGCTGGAGACAACAGCTGCTTTACTCAGAGCCTTCGGAGCAGACATTACGATAACGGAGCATAGTGTAGTTATCAAGGGAAGTACACAGCTAAAGCCAGCCATTGTGGACAGCTGCAACGATCACCGTATTGCCATGACAGCCGCTGTCGCAGCTAGCAGCTTGTCAGATTACTCGTATATTAGGAATTGTCGCTGCCTCCAGGTTTCTTATCCAACGTTCCTGAACGACTTGTCTGTATTTGCTGAAATCGAAGTGATTCCGCGTCATCTATAAGAAATGGAGGATGAATTGGATGAAATACAATGTCGGAATTAACGAGGGCATCAACAGCTCGGTCGTTGTGGAGCATGAGGGGCGTATTATATTTGCTCTTCAGGAGGAACGGGTTACCCAAGTCAAGAACTTCATGGGCTTTCCACATCAAGCGCTCGCGTTCACAATGAACCATCTCGGGATCACAAAGGATGACATCGCCACTATTTGTCTGTCGAATTTGCTTAGCAATATTATAACGAATGATCTGTATCTCGAGGTTTACGAGACCAGAGCCGATCATACGGAA
>JARBUQ010000134.1 GCA_029239545.1 Paenibacillus sp. | reverse complement strand
TCCTCTATGGAGCCAGCTTCTGAGGGATCTGCTGTACACAGTGTCATGAGCCACTTGCGATGCTGTCTGAGCAGCTCTTCTACATTGATCTGCTGCTTGACTGCTGGCTCCCAGGGCCGCTTCAGCTCCCATCGTTCTCCGATATCCCGCTCTAATTGAAAGATCACGACACCTTCACCATCTTCGAGCTGGAATGAATGCCTGTCATTCGGACAATGAATCAGCGCTTCACCACTCTCCAGCAGGAGCGACCTGTTCTCCACCTCGAATCTGCACGAGCCGTAGACTGGAACTGTTACCTGGTAATAATTATCGTGAACATGTGAATCATTGGAAAAGCTATGCTCGATCTTCCACAGCTCCAGCCGTGGAGTAGACATATGAATTTGCATCATTTCTCACCCGTGACCAGTATAGCAAATATTGCTCCAAAGAACAGCATCTTTCGCGACGACAAACCAGCCAGCCATACGCTAAGCTATCTAGAAAGACATAGGATCAAAGGATGATATTCATGACAACCTCACCAAGTCAGGCGGCCGCTGCTGCCCGCTCTTACTCTCTGTTCGCCCTGGCCGGCGTCAGCCTCGCACATCTCTTGAACGATGCTATGCAATCGGCAGTCCCCGCCCTATTCCCGCTGCTCAGGGAGTCTCACGCTCTCAGCTTCACTCAGATCGGCTGGATAGCTTTCATGCTGAACGTGACCGCTTGTGTGCTGCAGCCGTTCATTGGCAGTTATACTGACAAACGCCCTGTTCCTCTGCTCCTGCCTGCCGGCATGCTGTTCTCTTTATTGGGAATCATAGGCATGGCGTATTCTACCCATTTTGCAGGCATGCTCATCTCCGCGATGCTTCTTGGTATCGGCTCATCTGTTCTTCATCCCGAATCCTCGCGCGTGGCCCATCTGGCCGCAGGAAAGGGCAGCGGGCTGGCTCAGTCCGTCTTCCAAGTCGGAGGCAATACCGGACAAGCACTCGCCCCTCTGGCTGTCGGCTTTCTTGTGCTGCCCTACGGAACCAGGGGTTTGATGATTTTTGCCGCTGCTGCCATTATCGGTATTGCCCTGCAGTACGCGGTCAGCCGCTGGTACAAGCAGCAGCTGACCGCGCCGAGAACGGCAAGAACGGCAAAAGCCGCTATCCCTCACTCCCGAGGCTTTGTAGCTATGGCCATTACCCTGCTCATAGTACTTCTGTTCTCGAAGTTCGTCTATATTGCCAGTATGACCGGCTATTATTCCTTCTACTACATGGACCGTTTCCAACGACCGTTTGAGGACGCTCAGATTCCGCTATTCGTGCTGCAGTTTGCCGGCATGCTCGGTACGCTGCTTGGAGGTCCATTAGCAGACAAAATCGGACGCAAAAAGGTCATTTGGATCTCGATCGCCGGAACTGCTCCTTTTTCACTGCTTCTACCTTATGCTTCACCCAACTGGTCGATTGTTTTGTGCGGCTTAATTGGAGCCATCCTCATGTCCGGCTTCTCCGTTATTATCGTCTATGCACAGGAGCTGCTGCCCGGCAAGATTGGCACTGTTTCCGGCCTGTTCTTTGGTCTGGCTTTCGGTTTAGCGGGACTAGGCTCAGTCACGATGGGCTGGCTGATGGATCATACTAGTGTTTCGCTAGTTATCCGCTTATGCGCCTATCTCCCTCTGCTCGGCCTGCTCGCCTGGCTGCTGCCTTCTGATGCCAAGCTTACCGGTAACTATAACTAATATAAATTCACAAAATATTCACTTACGAAAAAAAAATCCAGTAGATATACTTAAACCCATACTAAAATGAAAGGATGTTACAATTTGCCTAGTAACAAAAAGGAAGAAATAATATTTGGATTAATGATGGTATTGGGTATGGTTAGTATTATGTTTGCTTATAATGCTACTCTTGAGGGCCTTTGGGAGGAAATGACACTTGTAAGAGGTTTTGCCCAATTTGCCTTAACATTTATAGTCGCATTTATTATGGAAGCATTTGTGGTTGGGACTACTGCTCGAAAAATTGCATTAAAGCTGCCTTATAATAAATCGAAGAAATTCAATAATATTATTGCCATTTCAACTTGTATGGTAATCGGGATGGTTTCAGTTATGTCGGTTTATGGGTTAATTTCAAAAATAGCGACTAGTGGTATTGAAGGCACACTGCTTAGCAATTACACTAACCTTTTACTATTGAATTTTGTAGTAGCTTATCCAGCCCAATTATTAATTGTAGGTCCAGTGGCGCGTTATATTTTAACGAATTTTGTGAAGCCATCCAATAATGCCGTTCAATTATGAATAAACACACACTTACAGATAATGTAAAAGTAAACTCATATGGAGTTATTGACCTCACGTATATATTCAGCAACCGCTTCAACAGATTCGACATTTGCCCACAGTAAACCAAGTTCCTTCTCTATCCTTGCAAACTCTTCATAGCTCAGACCCAAATCCCCTAATGTTTTCATATGTGGAACCAATTGTTCGAACAAATAGTAGCTTTGGCCTAACTCTTTTTTGGTTTGGTATGATCGGGATGAGGCTATGGATTGCCTTGCAGGGATAGAGCTGGCGTTCTTCTTGATAAAAGCCTGCATAGTGTCCGACAGAGCATATTGTATGAATTTGTTGGCAGCTTCAATCGAGGTGCATGACGGTCCTATGCCAATCCCGGAAGTTAGTCCGAATGACACATTTTGGGCTTGCCCGGGAAACATGACGTAATCCCATTCAAAATCAAGATCTTTAAACTGTTCCATAAACATATACGAGGTCAACATCATACCTACCTTTTGCCTTAGAAACAGCTCCTCCCCTACTGCTGCAATCCCACTTGAATAAATCGGTGAAACCTTGTGCTTATACATCAGATCGATTGTAAATTGCAAGGCCTCCATAGTGAGCTCATCGTCCAAGCTAGGCTTGTTATCAGGGTTCAGAAAAGTTCCGCCATTTTGCAGGACGAATAACGGCCAACGGTTCATCCCGGTAGTAAATCCGAATCCATACTGCTCAATTTTATCATCCACCACTTCTGTTAACTCCCGGGAAGCATGAAGAAGCTCATTCCAGGTCCAGGAATTATTAGGAAGGTCTAGTCCCTTTTTATGAAAAAGAGTTTTATTATAGGCAAGAACGACTGGTGAAAAAGTAATGGGTGCAGCGTACAGCTGATTCCCATGAGTAAAGGAGCGTGTTACGTTCTCGAAAAGATCCTCTGTTAACAAATGCCTGATGGGGCGTAAAAATTTATCCAGCCCTTTATCAATCATATATAAAAAATAGTTGTTGCCAAGTCCAATTAAATCAGGTCTTACCTTCCCCAATAACAAACCTTCCGTCGCCGTGCTTATAGCATTGCGCGATATTTGGGTAATCTCCACTTTGATCTGTTTGTTCACTTTATTGAAACGTTCTACAATCTCGCTAATAACTGAAAATTCATAGGAAGGCATGAACCAAAACAATTGAATAACCGTACATTTATCCTCGAAATCATTCACGATGCTGCCCTTGCCTTGAACGGTATGAATCAAACCTTCTTCTACAAGTGTGCTTAACACTTTACGAACGGAGGGCTTGCTTAGCTGAAACTGTTCAATCAGCACGCGTTCGGGTGGAATATAATCGCCAGGCACAAGCTCGCCTGACAAGATCTGCGAACGCAAAGAAGCTAGCATATGCGCATATCTTTCACGGAAAGTAGTACGATCCAGTTCGAATGACAAGAGAGATCCTCCTAGTGCAAACCCCATAATAAAATAACTATCGTTATTAGAATAGTAATCCATTTTTGCACTTAGTGCAATTTTGAAGAAAACCTTCTTAATTGCAACAAGGGCATTCGGACAGCCACTTGTTCAATCAAGAAGGTCATTAATAGCGAGCCTCCCAAGCTTATTTGAAATCGTTCACCTTAACTCCTGCTGCCCGCATTTGCGACACGTACGCTTCGAAGATTTGTCGCCCTTTATATTTGGTTAACAGTTCTTCCCTCATTGTCGGCCAGTTTGTTGAATCCTTATCATCAAACAGCAGCTTGGCATGCGCTTCGTATAACGGCTTTCTGAAATCCGCCAAATTCACACCCTGGGGTGGAACGACACTCGTGCCGAAGCCTTGTGCAAGCGGCCATTGAGAAATCGTCTTGATTGCTGCGCGGTCATTATCTGTAACATTAGGATCAATTAATTCAAATTTCAGAAGTTCCGGATACTCAGGAGTTAAGAAATTCCAGACCGTCAGGAAATTTCCCTTATCGTAAATATCGGATTTGATTGCATCCGGCTTCAGAGTAATTTTATTCCCCGATTTCGTATAGTGCTTCCCTTCAACCCCGTAATGAGTTAACAAATACCCTTCTTCACTGCTGAGCCAATCCAGAATTTGAGTGATGCGCTCTACTTTTTCTGGGGACTTGTCGATGGTTGTCTTGTTGATCAGGAATGTAGTTGTAAACAGATTTTCCACCCAATTGGCCGTGTTCGGGAATGGATGAATCGGTATTAATTGGGCCGTTGGGATGATCTTCTGCAAATTATTCGCATAACTTCCAGGCGTCGACTCGAAAGCTTCTGTTTGTGCATTGTTCACCCAGATCATGCCGATCTTGCCTTGTTCAAACTTCTCCTTCACATTGCCTGCATTACTCAAGTACCAGTCCGGATTAATAAGTCCTTCTTTGATCCACACGCGCAAATCGTCCAAGACAGCGCCGATCAGAGGATCTGAGTAAGTATCGTGAAGATTCCCTTCCTTATCGACAAAGGCCCCTCCAACCAATCCACGGTTCTTGTATTGCGGCGCCCAGGCAAGTATATTCGCCCCATTTCCCGCTTGAATGTACCCATACGTATCTTTTTTTCCATTTCCATCTGGATCATTATTCGTGAATGCCCGCATCACGTCTGTGAGCTCCTGATAAGTGGTTGGCGGTTTTAAATTCAATTTGTCCAACCAATCCTTACGGATAAAATACGCAGGATACGAGGTGGGTACAACCGGGACAGGACCGCGAACGAAACTTCCGGCAATCTGGAATCGTTTGAGTTGATCTACGGTCAGCCATTTAAAATAATTGGGCATCTTATCTGGGGTCAAGTACTTGGATATATCTCCAACTAGACCTTGGTTAAGAAAATCCCCCGCTTCAGTTCCCGTTGTAAGAGCGAGATCAGGCCCATCTCCGGCTGAGAACAGCATCGTCAATTTACTTTTGCGATCCGTAGAAGATATCATATTCTGAACATTCAACTGTACGTTGAATTTCTCTTCGATGGCTTTACGTACGAAGTCTGTGTCACCTGCAGGCAAAGTCGCATTATTCGCACCATAGAGAAAAAAATTAAGTGTAAGCTTTTCTTGGTTTACCGTCGCGGTTGCTTGCGGGTTGTTTTTTTGGGGACTTGCAGACGATGCAGGTGTCGGTTCCTGTGTTTTGCTTGTGCATGCAGCCAGCGTCAGACTTAGCATCAGGCTCGATACGACTATTAGTTTAAAGTTGTGCTTCATTTCCATTCATCCCCCCAGATTAGATTGTAAAATTCCTCAACTCTTCAACTAAGTGCGCTAACAGAATTGCTCTCAGAGCAGGACTCTTATCCCCCCTCTATCCTTGCTCTCATTGGCCCCCTCAAGAAATCGGACAATCTCTATGGATAAATCGGTTGATAGGGGCTGAATGCCTTCTTGAGCCATTCTGAAAAAATCCAGCAGCATGGGCTCATAGGCCTGCGAAGAATTCGCTCCCAGTATATCTACCGATGTACTCCCTCCAATTCGATGAATCACCGCATGAAACTGCCCATTCCCTTTGCGGTTACCACGAACGGTGCCAATCCTCCCGCACTTCCATGTTCCAACTATCAGCTCGTGATCATCCGTGCTTACTGTCTTAACATGCAGGCAGTTCGTTCCAAATATTGCGTAAAGCGCCTCCACACAGTGAATCCCATACCAGAACAGCCCATTTTGGGTCTCTTGTAACGGCATAGGTCCGCTAACATCCGCTCCATAAATCGTTTCTTTAGAATCAGAAAGAGCTTCTGCGAGACCAAACCCGTAACGAACAGCAGAACATGTGAAGAACGGAGTACCATATTGTTCAGATATAGCAGCGATTGATATCGCATCAGCTGTTGTGAGGGCAAACGGTTTATCCAGATATACCGGTTTTCGGTAGGGTGCGATTGCAGCAAATTGTTCAAGATGCACTCTGCCGTCCACGGAGGTTAGCAAGATGGCATCGCATTGCTCTGCCACTTCTTCTAGAGAATTTACAATCTTGACCTCGTATCGTTCCTTCAAAGTTTCTGTAATCGCTTGCACTCGGGATCGGCTTAACTCAAAATCCATTGATCCTCCTGGAAAAGCAACTACAACTTTTCCACCCGGCACATGATTGGGGTGGCTCCGATCATTAATCATTGCAGTAAAGGTCGTGCAATGAGAGGTATCCAGCCCAATCATTCCAATTCTCAATTCCTTGGGACTCGCCTTTTCATTTCTTGTTTTCATAAACCTAGTTATCTCCAATGCAGTTTTTTATCATCAAAGTAAGTATAAGTTAATTATATAATAATAACAAGATATTTATATGTAGTCAGATTAATTTTATCTCCCCACAAAAGTCCCTGATTTACAAAAAAAAATCCTCCCAATCAAGTTTTGTTGAAGTTAACTTGGGAGGGAGGACTCTACAAGATCGTTAACAGCTTATTTTCAGAAAATTTGTAGTGATCGAATTCAGATGCGAGCTTGTTTCTACACGTACCCAAGGTAGCTCATTTGACAAACACTTCGTATTTACCATGCATCTCCTTGTTTTTTGACCACGACGTTGTCGAAGTAAGCTTTCCCCCCAGTCGTCGTATAGCTGTTATGTCCCAAATAAATCTCAACCTCATGTGCCCCGTTGGATGGTGCGGTGAACGTGAACGTATGGTTCTGCCATGCCGTATTCGCAAATACATAGCTCTGGATCGTTGTTCCCAACGTTTTGTTCATTACCCATATCTTGCCACCAGCCGCGCTGCCATCCGTTGCACCGTCAAAGCTCAGAACATAAGTTGCCGAGGGCACGTACTCGCTCCAAGGCTGAAATACTTTCTGCCAGCTCGTTCCATTCGAGACAATCGTGAGGGCATAGCTCCCGGAAGCTTTATTGGCGGAATCCAAATAGGCGGTCGATGCTGTAGATTGAAAGCGGCTCCATCTGGCCGGAAGGGTAGAATCCGCCGCCGCCTTCAGCTCAAATCCCTGATTGACCAACTTCACCGGATCCCAAGTCATAAGATGCGATAGCACCCTCGCCTCTATGAAGCGATCAATCGTAGTGCTGCTGTATTGCTGAGCGGCGATCTTCCATGCGCGCGCATCGAATTGGGCAAGCCGCAGCCAGCCAGAGAAATCAAATGTGTACAAGAAGTCTTGGCAGAGCGCTCCTTGTGTACCATCGACATCGTTGTGCAGCTTGGGACTGGCAGTCGATTGGTTCCACACATAATCCAGCAGTGTCGAGGTGAACTTGTTCATATCCGCCCCGGTGAACACTTGCCCGTAGTTGTACATCTCTGCCGCTACTGACACGTCTATATTGGCATGGGAAGTATCCTCGAGCTTCGCGCTTAGCGTGGAGTACTCCCACTTGTAGGCTGTCCCGACTGTAGTCAGACTGTTCTTGAAATACTGTGACATCTTCTTGGCCTTGTCGAGATAGGCGCTGTTGCCATTGACATCGTACATGATGATCATTAATTCCGCCATCACAAGATACTGGTTGTTAGGCAGCGGATTCAGCAGCGTTGGGGTGGCGAATGTATTAACGGTGGTCGGCTCCTTGTAGTAGCCTTCCGTCGCCGAAACGTTGACCCAGGTGTTTCCCAGATACGTGCTATTCTCCCATTTGGGCACCAGCTCCGTTTCCACAAAGGATTGATAGGCCGCCGCTGCCGTTGAATAGGCAGACAACGTCGTGGATTCCTGATCTACCAACCGGATGAATTCCGCCAGCGCCGTACCGATCACGCCATCGTGAACGAGATAAGGGTAATAGGCCGATACGGCGACATTGTCAAAATAAGCATAGCCGTTCACAGGGGCATAATCGAAGTGCGAGAGCCAAATTTGCAGTGTATGCCCGGAAGCTGGAGTGGTGAAGTCCAGACTGTAATTGGTCCAGGTAGTACTGTCGAACGTCTTGCTGGCAATGATCGTGCTGGTTGTGCTGTCATATACGTAAGCGCGTCCCTTGGCGGCGGATCCGTTAGTCTTGCCGTCGAATCGCAGGTTATATGTTTTGTTCGGCTCGTAAGTGCCCATAGTCTGATACAGCTTCTGCCAGGAAGTCCCGTTCGTCTTCAAGACGAATCCATAAGCGTCTCCACCGCATGTAGAGATGTTCGGAACATAATTTCCTGACGCGTTGGAACGAAAGGCCGTCGAAGAATTGGACTGGAATCGGGTCCAATTGTTCGGAAGGGTGGCATCCGAGGCGTTGGCAGCGGCAAAGGTCCCGTTCACAACCAGATTGGGGGAATACCACTGGGTCTCCCATCCGTCGTACCCATCCTCATCAGAATCGGATGTGTGGCTCAACATCGTGTCAACGTGATCGGTGAACTTATCCAGCCATCCGGTATCCTTGGACAGACTGTACAACTGCACGTAGCTGCGAAGCATATTGGATTCCGACCAGGCAAGCAGAGCGGAATCCGAGCTGTTATAGTGATCGCCTCCATCAGAGCTCTCATAAGCAACGTATTGGTCGTACCAAGGATTTCCTGTTGCCAAAGCACTCGGGACACTCGCAAGCAGAATGGCCGCCAGGGCGACTGCGCTTATCAATCTCCGCAATGAACGAAACAACATCAAATTGATCAACTCCCATCATATTGAATTCTTTTCTCCTCAAAACTCCTCAACAGCACAATGCAACCAGCCTTGTGTATGCCCAGTACTCACCTCCTTCACAAAACCATCTGCTCAATTCCTGATAGATATTTACAAGATATTTACATCATAAACCCCCTGATGCAGCCCGTCAATTGTTTTATTGAGTACAGATTTAAGACTAAGAGGAGTATCCTTGGTTTCCCCCAGAATCTTATGCTTTCTAATAAAACTAAGAAAAACCTGACAGGAAGTTCACCCAGTCAGGTCCTTGGCGGTTGAGTTCAGTATGGCGCATGGAAGGGCAGTCAGGTGGGCTCCGATCGCGGTTGTCTTTGGGTTCCTCTGATTCTATTATTTAGAGGTTGGAACCCAAAGACAAAGGCGAACACTTCGTTTCTCCGCTCCACCTGCCTGCCCTTTCTGTTCGACTTGGATTAGG
>JARBUQ010000133.1 GCA_029239545.1 Paenibacillus sp. | reverse complement strand
GGGAAAGAATCTCGACAACCAGATCAGGAGGACCTACTATCCCGCGTTTGGTTAGAAGATGGACGCGACTTCGGTGCAGCATCATAATATCAGGCTGCCGCACTTCGGTCGGACTCAATATGACATCTAATGGAGCATTTAAAACAAAATATTGAGATTCACAGGATTCCGCAAGTTTCTTCTGAAGCTCAAAGCTGAATAGTTGATGGGCGGAAGAAGGCCCGGGACTCATAAGCTCCAGTTTGCCGTCCGCCAACTCATATCGCTTACCGTCGTCTAATGCAGCATAGTCATCGTAGGTCATAGGCTGTTCTCGTATGATCTCATCCTTGGGCTTCCCGTTCTTCTTCTCCTCATAGCTCACAAGAATCTCCCCTTACAGATCGCTTAGAATACTCCCCTATTATAACTGGATTAGGCTTTTACTGCCATCGTGTCTACAACTTACATCCATACATAGAGTTGATCTTGTTCCACATCGACAGGATACCCGCGCAGTTTCACTTTCGCATCAACCAGATGCTCTCCGGTTATGAGGTCGAACTCCCACCCATGCCAAGGACAGCGTAGAATCTCTTGATCGCGGCCATATTTGTACTCTTGTACCAGGGATGGCAGACGGGTACCGCAAACCTTTCCTGCACACACCGGCGCCGCTGCATGTGGGCATACATTCCGCCAAGCACGGAACTCCCCGCCTGCATAGAAGATCCCTATTTCAATGCCTTTCACGGTAACAAGCTTGCGTCCATTCGAGAGCACTTCATCTGCTTGGGCCACTGGATATTTTGTTTTTTCCGTCATTGACCTACATCTCCTTTACAGAAACAGCAGGTTTACTGATTAAACCGTATAATTCAATCGCATTATCGGCAAAAATCTTCGTTCTTAGCTCCCTGCGAATCGGCTGTAGCGCCATATTAGGATTATCGAAATCCCAGTGCGGATAATCAGAGGAGAACATAATCAGGTTATCCGCACCGAGCATATCGAGAATCTGATTCAAGTGAGCCGGGTCGGCCGGTTCTTCGATAGGCTGTGTCGTCAGACGAATATGTTCCTTGATGTACTCGGAGGGAAGCCGCTTAAGCCATGGCACCTGATCCCGTAATCCTTTGTAATTCTTATCCATCCGCCACATTAGATGCGGCAGCCAGGCGATCCCGCCTTCTATTGCAACGAATTTAAGCTTAGGAAATTTCTCGAATACCCCTTCGCACACCAGGCTGTTCACATGCGCCATATAGTTCGTAGGCAGTATATTATGCCATTCCAAGTAACGGGTCGGATAGCCGGAAGGCGTCGGTGCTCCAGCAATGCCTCGCCCTTCCGTACCGGGATGAATCCCTACAGGCAGCCCATTGCGTTCGGCGGCCTCATAGATCGGATGGAAGAAGCGTTGACCATACAGCATTCGAGAACCGCTGCACATAATGACCTGCACTATGTCCGGATGGCTGCCCATACGGTCAATCTCCTTAGCAGCCGCTTGTGGATCAGCATGGTTAATCAGAATGGACCCTTTATACTTCGGGCTAGCCTTCAACCAAGTTTCAACAAGCCAGTCATTATATGCCGTTGCTATGACATTTCCATAATCCGGATCGGGATTTAAAGATATACCCAGAACCCCTGAGCCGGTAAGCACCGCATAATCAATATCATATTTATCGAGATGATGCTTCAGCATGAATGCAGGGTCACTGCCGGGTATTCCTCCCCCATCGGGAACGGCGTCCTTCCGCAGCACACTCACTGGGCTGTACCAACCTCCGCTATACCCTGGCCCTACGGCTAACCATTGATCATGCCATACTTTGGGAAGATAAGGCAGCAAGTCCTGCGGCTTGGCAATCGCATTGTGTACATCTGCATCTATTAATTGGGGTCGATCAGACATAACTATCTCCTCCGTTTATCCGTTTTTTCCAAATTACACATCTGTCATACAAACACCCTGATCCCGCCGACCGTCATTCCAAAGGATTCGATACTTGTAAGGCTTAGCTGCTGTCAATCGAGCTTCACGTGTCTCAAGATCATACTCCATTATGGCAAGAGAATGAACCGATTCAAGATGCACCTGGAAAGACGCCGTATACACGTAGCCCCCTATGATCAGCTCGCCTTTCAGAGGAAGCTCTCTCTTAGCCATGTGTTGGGTTCTATTACGCTCAGACCCAATCCGAATCAACTCAAGCTGTTCCTCCCTTATGTGATCCTGATGGCCTTGCCCACCCACACCAAACAATTCATCATAATGAATGATCGAGCTCTTCCCTAGCCGTGCCATATGCTGGACATACATTCTGGCATGATCTACTGGAATTCGGATGTCATTCTCTCCATGAGCAATATAGAGCGGAGTAATCACATTTGCTGCAAGGTGAAGCCCGCTTCGAGCTGCATAACGCTGTTCATCCTGGGAAGGGCTGCAGCCAATCCAGATGTCCATATCGTCAATGAATTCACCCGTCTTATCTTGTTCATACCACACGGCATAGTCCGATATGCCATAATAGGCAGAAGCTGCAGCGAACAAGTCCGGAAACTTGGCTGCAGCAGCTAACACATTCCCGCCGCCTCCGCTTCCTCCTTCGAGATAAACAGGATCGGGTGCAAGCAAATACTCGGAGTATTCGCTCCTCACGAATTGCACAGCATCATAGATATCAATTAACTCATAGCCATTGCAATCCTCTTCGCCTTCGGAAAAAGCTCTTCCGCGCATATCTACCTGAACAATCAAATAAGGGCTATCTAATGGCGTTTCCCTGCGCTCCGGCATCGGCATGCTCATATGCCATCCATGGAGCTTGACCAACATATAACTGGGCCGCTCTGGTTTGATCACATTCAAGCCTAGACGAATTCCTTGTGTTACCGAAGACTCATAGATTCGAAAATCCTGATAGGGCGAATAAAAAGGCTCCAGCATATTGGATTTCCCTAATCGCTCCCGATCCTCATACTGTTCATACATGGCGAGTTCTCTACCTCCCGTAACGGCCAAGTCACCTTGGCGATTCGAATGAGCTTCCTTTCCCATGCCTTTCCCTATAGTTCCCTGGTGTAATGCCCTCTGCCTTTTTGAAAATCCGCATAAAATAACTGGGTTGGTAGCCTACCCGTTCCGCGATATCATTCATCTTCATATCTGTAGTGCTTAACAGCTCTTTGGCTTTATCCAGCCTGACATTCGTCAAATAATCAATAAAGTTCGTACCTGTGAATTGTTTGAACTCTTTACTCAGATTGTACGAGGTGATCCCATAAGTATCCGCGCAAGATTCCAACGAAATCGGTGTTGGGTACAATTCATGGATCGATTCGATGACTTTGCTCACAATTTGCCGCATCATTTTCTCTCTCGTATTAGAAAGCTCCTCAGCATATGGCTCAATGATATGAGTGCGCATCCAGCGCAGCATTTCTTCCGGAACCTTGATCCCGCTTAGCTGCTCGAACAGGTTGCCATTCCGATTCAGCGCCGCCGAGTATACACCTGATCGTAAAAGCGCATGCAGAATGCTTCCAAGCAGCTGGAGCATGCCTTGCTGGAACAACATCTCTTTCCCCTGACTTTGCTTCAGCTGTTGGACGAATCGTTCGAGCTGCCGAACGGCTTCCTTCTCCATCCCCATCTTCATCGATTGGATAATCGCATTCTCCGTATCGAATGGATAATTAACAGGAACCGCCCCCTGAGGCAGTACATTGTCCATATCCAGAATTTGCTCGTTCTTGTCCAGATCCCGGAATCTTAACGCTTCTCTTGCTTCTGCAAGTGATTTATGAATATCCTGCGCCCGGTACTCCAGCTTCCCGACACCTACAGTAAAACGCAATTGAGTAAAGCGTGTCAGAATGTCGATTAACTCTCTTGAGAGGTGGAAGAGATCGCGCTTAACCTGCTCCTTAGGCCTCTCAGACGGGTAGGAGAGCAGAATAGCAAACGACAGATCATAGAAATTGATCACTTCGGCGTCCTCTCCAAGGCTGCTCAATAGATCCTGTGAGATGTTTACGGCCGCAAAAGTAGCAAGCTGTTCGTCCCCCTCATAGAACTTGCCATGGTCATCGGTAATCCCGTCCATCCGTACCAGGATGATGGCAAAGCCCTTATCCTCTGCATGCCAGCCATGAAGAGCCATCTTCTCTTTCAACTCCTCTTCGGAGAAGAAATACAGATGCCCTTGGATCAATTGCAGTAAGAAGCCTTCCTTGAGCGATTGACGGTTCTGCTCCAGCTTCACGTTCATAAGCAGGCTCTCCTGGAGTGTCTTCCGCCATTTGCTCTCGATAAAAAGGAATTCATCGTTCTTGTCGAGCGGTGCTGCAGAGCTGGATACAGGCTCGCGGAACATCCCGACCAGATTCTTAACAGGCCGATAAATGCTTCTTGAGGCAAACAAAGACAGGCCAATCGCAACCAACAATCCGATCATACTGACGGCCAACCCGAGCTTCGAGACTAGAACGACAGGAGCAGTAAGCTTCGTAAGAGGTGTAGCTACTACAACCTTCCAACCGTCACGGGATAGTTCTCCAACGGTAACGGAATAGCTGATCTTGCCTCGTTTGAAGATGAAATCATCACTGGAACGCCCCTGATCTAATACGGCCTCTCGCACTGCCTCATCCAGGGGTAAAGGCTCCTCGCTCAGACGCCGGCCGCTAGTAATCCAACTGCCGTCATTGTTCAGAATAAAAGCGACCCCCTGCCCATCCAGATTGAGGGAGACCAACATATCATCCATCTGACTTTTGTCCAAATACAAAATAATCGCCCCTGAAGGCGCTGACACTAACCCTGTAACTTTATGCACTAATGCGACCTGAACCTTGCTCTTATATTTGAGAGGGCTGATGGGCTGCTCCCACCAGAATAAATTGGAGCGCTCCTCCAACAGCTTCTGGAACACTTGCTGCGTCGGTTCTTCTTCGAGGGTTACAATTCCCTCTTCGTCCGAAATGACCAAATGATTTTTTTGTAGATACAACACAGCGTTATCAATTAAGGAATTGGTCTGTTTCAAAGTTCTTAAGGAAACGAAGAGCTCCCTTGTCGATTCGGAATTTTGCCGCAGATCACCGGTAAGCAGCTCACCAATAAATAGCGGATTAAATACCCATTGATTGCCGATTACTTTGAGGCGGGTCAGCTGCTTCTCCATGTTGCTGTATATTTGCTCGAGCTGCAGGCGGTGGTTCTGCTTCACTTCGTTCTCGATCTGGCTCACGACTATATAATAATTGGATGCTGCAATGATCGCCATAGGAAGACAAGTAACTATGAACACAAGAAGCAGGTTTCGATAGTAGAAATTCAAGTTAAGCTTCCTCATGGCGATCCTCACATCCTCTAGCACAATATTTATTTGCCTGACTTGGCCTTATAAGCGGCATTCAATTCATCCATGGACTTGGTCCAGTTCGGATCGGTTGCAAGCTTCGCGGCATAGGCATCCCAGCTATCAAGAGGCTCTGAACCCAGGATGATCTTAACCTGTAGATCTGTAGTTTTCTTGACGAATTCATTGCGATATTTCGTCCAAGTCTCGGAGTAAAGTCCGAGGGATGGATTGGATAGGCTGACTTTCCCGATTTCATCGATGATCCCTTTGCTGCGATTGTAATAATCAACTGGAATATTCGGTGCAGTCGCATAAATGTATTTGTTATATTTCGTGAAAATTTGTCCAAAAGCCGAAGTGGAGACGATATCCTTCGTTGCTTGCTCGGTTTGGACGTAGAACTCCCCATTCTTCGTGAAATGCACATCCTTGAAGCCGTATGCTCCCAGCTCATAGCCTTCATCCGAAGCACCGTAGTCGATAAAAGCAAGCAGTTTCTTGAGCTTCGCCTCCGGAACCGTTTTGGGGATAACGAACACCCCGCTGTACCCTGTGCCTTGGCCATTATACTTGGCGCCGCTCGCATTACTTAAGGAAACCAATGGAAGCATATCACCCTTAGGATCTGTTTTGCGGATGCCTTCCGTCAATACCCATGCTGCCGATACCGCCTCGAAGGCAACTCCAGCTTTGCCGCCCATCACCGCTTCTCTTCCTTGAGAATTTTTGAGCGTGGCGAAATCCTTATGGATCAATCCTTCCGCGTACGCTTTACGAAGCCATGCGAGCCCTTCCTTGGTAGAAGAATGCGTAGTCATATTCACAAGCTTGCCGCTCTGATCCACCTTCCAGCCGTCATTCGCATTCTGGAATGTGTTCAGAATCGCATTAAAGCTACCTAAACCGATCCCATCCGACGCTATGTTCCCAGCCATTCCGACCGTATCTGCTTTTCCGTTCCCATCTGGATCATTAACTGTGAATGCTTTCATTACATTATACAAATCATCCATCGTCTGGGGAACCTTTAGATTCAGCTTATCGAGCCAATCCTTCCGCACTGACAGCATACCGGCATCCAAGCCGCGAACACGCGGAATGGCGTAGATTTTGCCATTCTGGTATCGCGTGTTATCCCAAGCTTCCTTCGGGTACGCTTTCAGATTGGGATAATCGCCGATGTACTTCTCCAAATCCCAGAATGCCCCTTGGGCCGCCATGCTCCTTACGTTCTGGGCAAAGTTATCGCCAATTAATGTAATGTCCGGTATATCGCCTGAAGCGAGTGTCACGTTGACCTTTTCGTTGTAGCTGTTCGGTGACACCCATGTAATCGTAAGTTTCGTGTTCGTCCGCTTCTCAATCTCTTTGATGACTACATTATCCGGTCCTGGGGGCTCTGCTCCATAGAATGTAACCATGATGCTGATCGGGGTTGGCGGTTCCGCTGCCTTCTGAGTAGCCGACGGACTTGGACTGCTGCTGCTTGTACTGCTGCCCTCGCTTCCATTATCTTTGCTGCAGCCCGCAAGGACCGAGCCGGTTGCAAGTGTCAAAGCTAACAGAACGACCCACTTCTTCTCGATGACTTTGAATGATGATTTCATCTTGCTTTCCTCCTTTTATTGACCAATCCTATAGTTGTATAATCTCATTCCTTAACAGATCCTACCATAACACCTTTGGCAAAATGTTTCTGTAGGAATGGGTATACCATCATAATGGGGAGCGATGCGATTAGGACAGCAGCCATCTTGATCGACTGCGGATTTACATATTGTCCTTCCGCCAGTCCTTCTCCCCCTCCTGCGGTCGTGCTGGATTCAATCAGCATTTGTCTCAATACGAGCTGCAGCGGCCATTTGTGGAAATCGTTGATGTAGAGCACTGCATTGAAGAACACATTCCAGTACTGGACCGCAAAGAAAAGACCGAAGGTAGCAAGCGCCGGCAAAGACAAGGGCAAGATGATTCGCCACCACACTTGCAGATCATTGCAGCCGTCAATGACCGCGGCTTCCTCCAGACTATCGGAGATGCTGTCGAAGAAGCTTTTCATAAGGAATACATTCCACCCATTGCTAACAGCGGGGAGAATGAGTGCCCATAAGGAATTGATTAACCCTAAGTCACGAATGAGCAAGTAGTGCGGGATGATCCCAGGACTGAACAGAATCGTGAACAAAATCAATAACAGCAACAGCTTCCTGCCCATGAATCGTTTGCGGGACAACGCGTAGGCTAAGGCCGAGGTTACCGCTAACCCTAATACCGTTCCCAAAATGGCCACATACAACGTTATACCGATTGAGCGCGGGAATAATGGGGTAGATAGTAAGTACTTATAGTTTTCTAGAGTAAAACCCTTGGGATACAACACGAGCCCGCTATCGTGATAAATCTTGGGGTCGGTGAACGAAACGGCGAAAACATAATAGAGCGGAAAGATCATCACTACAGCAAGCAAGGCAAGTATGAATGAATTCGATCGTTCCACCCATTTATCTGAAGAAGCGGTCTGGAGCATGTCCTCCTCCCTCCTAAGCGTTAATATAGACCATCTTGACCGGCGAGCTTAGCGAGCTTATTGGCTGTCAGCACCATGATTAGCCCTACTGCCGATTTGAACAACCCGACTGCTGCGGTATAGCTGAATTCCCCGTTCAGGATGCCGTTCCTGTACACATAGGTGTCGAACACGTCCGCCACATTCGATACGGCTGCGCTGCCCATCAGGAATACTTGCTCGAAGCCGACATCCATGACATCGCCCAGCTTCAGGATCAATAGAATCATAATTACGTTTTTCATCCCTGGAAGGGTAACATGCCAAATTTGCTTCAGTCTGCTCGCTCCGTCCATTTTGGCCGCTTCATATAAGGTAGGATCAATACCAGAAATTGCGGCCAGGAAAATAACGGTCCCCCATCCGGCATCCTTCCAAATATTTTGCATGGTCAGCATGAACCAGAACAAATTCGGGGAAGTCAGAAACGGTATTTTCTCGAATCCGAGTTGAACTAGAATCTCATTGATTACACCCTCTGCCTGACCTAACATAACGAAGCTGATCCCGGCAATGATGACCCAGGACAAGAAGTGTGGAAAATAGATCACGGTCTGCACGAATCGTTTGAACACCGTATGCCTCACTTCATTCAACATAATGGAGATTATGATCGGTGCCGGAAAAAACAGCAGCAGGTTCATGAGGCTAATCGCCATGGTGTTGCGCAGGAGGAGAAAAAAATCAGAATGACTGAAGAAGCGGTTAAAATGCTCCAGCCCAACCCACTCACTGTCTAACACGCCTGCATAGGGCGAGTAATTCTGAAAGGCTATGATCAGCCCCCATATCGGGACATACTTGAACAGGAAAAAAAACAATAAGCCCGGCAGTGCCAACAAATAGAGATAACGATCTCGAATCAGCAAATGAAACCATTTCTTTCGCCTGTCCTTGGGTAGTTGGAGCTTGATTTTCGTCTGGGCCATCAAACGGTCCATAGCTGCAGTCTCTCCTCTCTCTGGAATCTTGCCATGCTGTAGCTTGATTTCCTTGGTGATAGCCACAATGTACTGGATGAAGGGTTAGTGCGTCTACGGCACTCTTTTGCCCGCATATGCTGGAGGTAATCCCTTGCTGCAGCAGGCTTCTCGAATCCACACGCAACCTCGCTGCAAAAATGTTCACAGTCGTTGCTGTACATTTTTGCAATGAGCCAAGCTTGTGCAATAAATTGAATGTCTCTGTTAAACACATCAAGCCAGTGGAATTGTTACTCCTCCTGGCTGGACCGACAGTAGATTGGGATTGTGCTGAGCTTGAATGTGATGGGATTTATCGTATAATCTTGAGTAGTGAACCTTTTATGCAGAATAAAAATGTGACCAGCGAGGTGATCGATCATGGCTTACGAAGAGTTCAAGTGGCGCTGCAGAGACGGCACCTCTATGTTCGCTTGCGAGTGGAGTCCTGAAGCGAGGAG
>JARBUQ010000132.1 GCA_029239545.1 Paenibacillus sp. | reverse complement strand
ATTTATAGTCATTAAATACATGCTTCGATAATGGTATAGCATAGCGCAATAAAAGGTTATTTTCGATTATTGCATTTGCCACTTTTGCTGCACGTGGAGGCTGTGGTGTTTGCGTCAACCATGGCTGCCGTCTATTGATGCGATTTTACGCGGATTGCTTGGATGAGAAGTTATTAATTTTGAAGCAGGGGGAACAGATTATGCAAAAACAGTTGACAAGCTTAGGGCAATGGCTACATTCCTGGATTAGACCGGATGGTTCGATCAACGGTTTCAACAATCATTCGGTATGGGGTGGAAACCCTTATCGTTGGTTAGATTTCCATTCCGGCCACAGCACATGGAGCAGTCCTATGATGCCTGCCTTAGCTCATTTACTGGCTGATGGTCAGGATGAATACGGACAACAGACGCTGCGCAACATGGCGTCCTTTCAAGCGACTTCCTTTCAGAATACGGGACAGTATCGGTATATTGGCTTTGAAACAGGAGAAACCTCGCGCAATGCGCTTATTCATAATGCGGTGACGAATGTCTCTCTGGCACTCACTGCGCTTTTGGCTGCTCCTATTCTTGGGGAAGCGATTGTCGAACAGATTCGACAGGCGATTCTGAACAATATGGAAGCTTGCCGACATTTCGGTGGAGGAAGAGCGGGCGAGAAGTCAACCTGCAATCAGGAATACACTCGTTTATGGAGCAAAATGCTTTTCCGTGAAGCTTTCCAGGACAACCGCTGGGATGATGAAATCATAGAAGATCTTGACTATATGCTTGAACACTTCCATGCGTGGAACGTACCTGATGCGGATTGTGCCGGAACGTTGCGATATCTAGGGGACAAGGAGGCGCTTGAACCGGCAGAGTACTATGGTCTAATGATTGCTCCATTGACCATGGCTTCGACTATATTTGGTCAGCAACGCTATGCGGATGCAGCGCGTGCAATCTGTTTGCATGTTGCCAGGTCGTCTTGGGTAGATCACGAAGGACAACGCAGGTTTCACAGACTATGGTATCGACAAGACGGGCAATGGCGGGTCATGAAGGAGCCTATGCTTATTGCCGGCATGGGCTTTACCCTATATGGAATACATCAATATTTACAGCTTGAGGATCATGCAGAGTTGCAAGCCTTTCTCACAGATTGTGACCGGACCTACGCGCATTATCAGACGGAAGGCGGCTACTTCGTATCGGCCAGCGGCTGGTCGCACGAGGCGAATGTTGTACCGAGCACTTCCTGGCACGCACATGATTTTATGTATTTGGCTGTTCGCCATCGTCTTCCGGATGCCTTCTGGGAGGAATGGCGCCAACCAACACCCAAAACAGTGCTGCTAGGTGATGATGTGATGTGGATGGAGAACGGAGAACATTGGTCCATCGGCGATTATTATTGGCAGGACATTTATAAGCTGCTTGGAAAGAAAAGTTCAACAACCTTCTATCGCTCGATTCCCGAATGGACAGGAAGTGACCGTGTTCCTCCGAAGACGATGGAGTTTCCAGATAAGCCCGTGCTGCTTAAAACAGACGAGGGTATCTATCTGCGCTCCGAGCACAATGTACCTTATGGTATCCGGTCGGTTTCCAGACTCCCGTATCTTGGGCGCGGCTAAGGCCGCTCATTTATTCGCCCAATAGCTGTTTAGGGAAACAAGTCTATCAATAGAAAAATGATTATTGTGTACTATTAAACATATAGTATATACTATTTAAAGTGATTTAACATGAATGTAGGAGAGTTTATATGAGCCCAATAACCGACTTTCGCAAAATATTAGTAGCCAACCGCGGAGAAATCGCCATCCGTATTTTTAGAGCCTGTACGGAATTAAATAAGCGCACTGTTGCTATTTATTCTGATGAGGACAGCTCGTCCTTGCACCGCTATAAGGCGGATGAATCCTATTTAGTGGGAGAAGGAAAAGGGCCGATTGAGGCTTACTTGGATATAGAGGGAATTATCGAAATTGCAGTGCGAAATCAAGTGGATGCTATACATCCTGGCTACGGATTTCTAGCGGAAAATGAAGTGTTTGCGCAGAAATGTGCAGAAGCGGGGATTGCTTTTATCGGTCCGCGGCCCGAGCAGCTTCGTATGTTTGGAGACAAGATGGAAGCGCGGAAAACAGCGATTGCAGCGAATGTACCTGTCGTGCCGGGTACGCAGGAACCGATTGAAGAAATGCAGGATGCAATGAAGTTTGCCAAAGAAAATGGCTACCCTGTTATCATTAAAGCAGCGTCCGGCGGCGGCGGTCGAGGGATGCGGATTGTGCGTGGGCAGGATGAGCTGAAGGAGGCTTTTACCAGGGCGCGATCGGAGGCGCAGAAGGCATTCGGAAGCTCGAAGGTATACATAGAGAAATATATTGAGAACCCCAAGCACATCGAGGTTCAGATTATAGCTGACCAACATGGCAACACGGTCCATCTTTACGAACGCGACTGCTCCATCCAGCGGCGTCATCAGAAGATTGTCGAAGTGGCTCCTGGTGTATCGCTAAGCAGTCAGCTGCGGGAGGAAATTTGCCAGTCAGCCATTCGGTTGATGAAGCATGTTGATTATGTGAATGCGGGGACCGTCGAATATTTGGTGACGCCCGACCAGAAATTTTATTTCATTGAAGTCAATCCAAGGGTTCAGGTCGAGCACACGATTACGGAGATGATTACGGATATCGATATCGTCCAATCGCAAATCCGTATTGCGGAAGGGTACGCTCTTGATGATCAAGAGGTGGCCATTGGCAAGCAGGAAGACATCCAAATTCGCGGATATGCCATTCAATGCCGGATTACCACAGAAGACGCGATGAACAACTTTATGCCGGATACAGGCAAAATTCTTGTCTACCGTTCGGGTGGCGGCTACGGCATTCGTCTCGATTCCAGCAACGGGTATGCCGGAGCGACAATTACACCGCACTATGATTCTTTGCTTGTCAAAATTTGTTCAAGTGCGACGACATTCGATAAAGCAGCGGCCAAAATGCGCCGTGCGCTGAAGGAATTCCGAATTCGCGGCGTGAAAACGAATATTCCATTTCTCGAAAATGTGTTGGCTCATCCAGGGTTTCTTGACGGCAATTATACGACTTCATTTATCGATACGGCTACGGAATTATTTGAATTTCCCGAGCGCAAGGACCGGGCGACCAAGCTCTTGACGTTTATCGGCAATATCGTGGTGAATGGACATCAGGGACTGCAGAAAAAAGAGAAGAAGCCGTCGTTTGCTAAGCCGCGAATTCCAAAATTGCCATATAGTCTTACCTACAAGGACGGAACGCGGCAAATGCTCGATCAGTTGGGTCCGGAGGGACTCGCCCAATGGATACTGGATCAGAAACGAGTGTTGATCACCGATACGACTTTCCGTGACGCTCATCAATCCTTGCTGGCGACGCGCGTCAGAACGTATGACCTTCTGCAGATTGCCGAGGCAACGGCTAAGCTTAGTCCCCAGCTTTTTTCACTGGAAATGTGGGGAGGCGCAACGTTTGATACAAGCATGCGTTTTCTGAAGGAGAACCCTTGGGATCGTTTGCATCAATTGCGGGAAAAGGCGCCGAATGTGCTGTTTCAGATGCTGCTAAGGGGAGCGAACGCGGTAGGCTATTCCAATTACCCGGATAATGTCACCGAGCAGTTCATCCGCACGTCAGCGGAAGCGGGCATTGATGTGTTTCGGATATTTGACAGCTTGAATTGGGTTGAAGGCATGAAAACCGCCATTGACAGTGTCAGAAAGAGCGGCAAGCTGGCGGAAGCGGCCATTTGTTACACTGGAGACATTCTCGATCCGCAGCGAACGAAATACACATTGGATTATTATGTTAAGCTAGCCCTTGAATTAGAGGCTGCTGGCGCGCACATTTTGGGCATTAAGGATATGGCAGGGTTGTTGAAGCCGTATGCGGCTTATGAGCTTGTCAAAGCTTTGAAATCAGAATTGAAAATCCCAATCCATCTGCATACTCACGATACAAGCGGCAGCGGTGCAGCGACATTGCTGAAAGCCGCTGAAGCTGGCGTGGATATTGTCGATGCGGCCATCGGTTCTATGTCAGGCTCGACCTCACAGCCCAGCTTGAACGCCTTCACGGCCGCAATGGCATACGATGAGCGCGCGCTCGGTCTGGAACAGGACAACCTGGAGACCTTAAGCCGTTACTGGGAAGATGTACGCACCTATTACAGCGGATTTGAAAGTCAATTGAAAGGCAGTCATTCGGATGTGTACAACCATGAAATGCCGGGCGGACAGTACAGCAATTTGCAGCAGCAGGCGCGAGGTGTAGGGCTTGGTGAACGCTGGCAGGAAGTTGTGGACATGTACAGGGTTGTGAATCGGATGTTTGGCGATATCATTAAAGTCACGCCTTCATCCAAGGTCGTCGGAGACATGGCCTTGTTTATGGTGCAGAATTCCCTGGATGAGCAAGCGGTATATGAGCATGGTGAGACGCTTCATTTTCCCGATTCGGTCGTACAATTGTTCCAAGGTTATCTGGGGCAGCCCTATCAGGGCTTTCCGGAACGGCTTCAAAGCATCATCTTGGGGGACCGTGATAAAATTACATGTCGGCCTGGCGATTTAATGCCTCCGGTTGATTTCTCCAAGCTGGGCAGCGAGCTCGAAGATAAGCTGGGACGGAAGCCGGACATGGAGGATATACTTTCCTATGTGATGTATCCGCAGGTATACCTTGATTATGAAACACATTTGAAGGATTACAGTGAAGTGGCAGTTATGGATACGCCGACGTTTTTCTACGGGTTGAGACAAGGGGAGACGACGACGTTAGAAATTGAAAAGGGGAAAACGCTCATTGTGAAGCTTCTTTCCGTAGGTCCTATCCAGTCGGATGGTACACGGGTGATTTATTTTGAGCTGAACGGTACCCCGCGGGAAGTAACGATACAGGATCTTGAAGCGAAGGTTGCTGTAACGAAAAGGGCTAAGGTGCAGTCGGGAGCGGCTAATCAAGTTGGTGCGACGATGCCTGGAACGGTGCTCAAGGTTATGGTCGAAGAGGGCGATCTCGTCAAGAAGGGTGAGCATCTTTTCGTCACGGAAGCGATGAAAATGGAAACGACGGTGCAGGCTCCCAGAGATGCCAAAATCAAAAAAATCTACGTCCATGCGGGCGATGCGATTGAAGTGAGGGACTTGCTGTTAGAACTGGAATGATTGATAGAGCGGTTGTATGGATGGAAGAGAGAAAGAGAGAGCACTCTATTGGGGTGTTCTTTTTCTTTTGTAGCTGCCGGACGGCCGACGAATTGGGGAGAATTGGATGGAGAGTTTTCCCGTGGCCTGGGCGTTGTCCTGGAAGACGGTATACCCTGCTTCGGCTTTTTATCTTATAATTGAAATCAAGAAAAATGCGCTACGCAAACCACTACCTGTCCGTCCAAGCACCATTAGGAGGACATTGAATGGTTAAAACGAGCGGACATACGTTCCGTCCCTCTGGGGCATAAAAACACACCAAAAGGCGCCTGATTGCAGGAATAACGGATCCTGTGGCCGCTTAAACCCGAAATGAGTGCTTTGGACGAATATAACGGATCTACTGTCCGCTGAGCATCGACACACGCCTTTGATTTATGGTTTTGTCGTGTAATGATTAATCAACAGGGGGATATATGGACAATTACTCTATTCGTGCACGTGTAACTGGTGTGCTTCTTGAAGAGAAGAGCATTCTATTAGTTAAACATAACCAAGAAGTTGGTGCAAACAGGTTTTGGTCCCTGCCAGGAGGTAAAGTTGAGAGAGGCGAAACATTGGATTATGCAATGAAGCGTGAAATGGTTGAAGAAACAGGGTTGGACGTGGAAATTGAGAAATTGCTATATGTCTGCGACAAGCCTGAAGAACAGGTTTCACGAGTTCATTTTCTTTTTCTTTTGAAACGAATAGGAGGCACGGTAACCTTGCCTTCAAATATTTTCGATGAGAACAAAATAACGGATATTAGATTTGTACCTTTAGAAGAACTTGAAAGCTTAAACTTCTCAAGTGTTTTTATTAATCTTGCCTCAAATAATTTCCCGGATTCGGGTCAATATAAAGGTCATAAAAGCAATATTGGCTTGTAGGGTCAGAGAGGATATCAGGTATGCCTATTTCAATTGGAATTGCGGGAGGATCAGGTAGTGGCAAAACCACCTTAAGTAAATTTCTGGCCCATGGGCTTAGCGATTATAAAGTAAAGATCATTCATATGGGTAAGTATTATTATTCGGAAAGACCACTAACAAATATTGATTTATTTTCCACAACTTAGAGAATGTATTGACTATAAAGTATTCGTTGATTGCCAGTCAGATGAAAGACTTGTTAGGCGAGTAGGAAAGTTCGCTAGTGGGAGCTATTCAAATGAATCGGTAATGAATGAATATCTTGATTTGGCTAGATATAGGCATGATATTTATGTTGAGCCGACACGAGGTGGTGAGTGCCCCATTTCCCGAATCGCGAACAATCTGGGAACCCTCTTTGCCGCAGGGCGGTTCGCCCCCGATTATAACGAACTCAGGAAGCGCTATTCGGCCAAAAATGCCGTTTCTGGAGCTGTAACGAATCGTATCGGCGTTAAGGGACCCTAAATCGTCTCCATTCCCGCTTTTCACGCGGAATAAGGCGGCTGGAGTTCGGTAGAACGCCCAATCGCTCTTTTTGGGGCGAATAAGGCTTGTAGGGTTCGTTAACAGGATGTCCAAATGGAGAGTAACCCCATCCAGACAAGAGACAGTAAGGAATTTGAGCATCTCCCGCCGATTGGGACCTCCTATGCAGTAACCCAGAATCCATCTAATCGAGGTTTGTTTATGAAGCTAACGATTACTTACGAGCATAATATTCCGATCAATGCCTTCCGCTGGACACCGAGCGCAGCCGCAGAACCGTTGCACTATCATTCCAGTTTGGAGATCGGTCTCTGCGTTTCCGGCAAAGGCGTTTTTTATTTTGGAGAGAAGCAGTACGATGTCAGTACTGGCGATATTTTCATTGCTAACAATCTTGAGCTTCATATAGCCAGATCGGATGAGTGCGATCCCAGCACTTATATTTTTGTTAATTTCGATCCAAGATTGCTGCTGGAGGAGGAAGAGGCGCTGCTGCTGCCGTTTGCCTACCAATCCGATCACTTCGACAATTGCATTCCAGCAACTTCCCCCGTTGCTGGGCCGCTTGGAGCCTTAATTGAAAAAATGTACCAAGAGCTTAATGACAAGCAGGAGGGTTATCGGAGTATGACCAAGAGCGCCTTGCTTGATTTGTGCGTCTTGCTGCTGCGTCATTATGCGACAGGGTTGTCTAAGAGCGAGTGGAAGCGGCTGACGAATTCGTTTCGACGAATACGACCAGCTCTTGCGCTCATCGATGACCGCTTTCGGGAGCCGATTGAGCTGAGCGATGTTGCCGAGTCGCTAGGCATCAGTCCTTCACGAGCCAGCCGTCTATTTCAGCAGGAACTGGGCCGCAGCTTCAAGGATCATTTGCTGCAGCTGCGCATCAACGAAGCGAAGCGAATGCTCATCAGCACGAGCCTTAGTGCAGTTGATGTTTGTTTTGAGAGTGGATTCCAAAGCGTGGCTTCTTTCTACCGCCTGTTTAAGCAGACCGTCGGTTTGGCTCCGCTCGATTATCGCAATCAATATTCCGTGCACGCAATAATTGAGAATGCCCCTTGACTACTGAGTAGATGAGGCGGTTCTGCGAGAGCTATACTGGAGCAGTAACGATTTATTCAATGGAGGGAAATCATATGGCAGGATGGACATTGCTTGAAGAGCTTGTACAGAAGGAAGTCGTGCAAAGAGGGCAAGAGGGCTGCGAAGTGACAGGATACGCTGAGCGGGTAGAAGCAGCAGGGACCGATCAGAAGCAATTAATGGACATTTACAATGAATTGATGGAGCTTCAGATACGGAGCGATTTCCCTTACGAGGAGCCATCGGAACTAACCGAAATTCACGCCTTGCGGCCTGATGGTCCGCGTCTTCTGAGTGATTCACTGGATGAAGCGCAATGGCAGAATAAGTTTTATGGTGCTTGGCTCGGCCGATGTGTTGGCTGTGCGCTGGGGAAGCCAGTTGAGGCTTGGGATTATATGGAGGGTACAGCAGAGAATCCAGGCTGGCGCAACGTTCAGCTCTGGTTCGAGGGTGCCGACGCTTGGCCGATAAACGGCTATACGCCGCTGCATTCCCGTGCAGAGCAGGAGCATGGACTTAAGCTTGCGTGGGCAAGCTTGAAGAGCACGAGGGAGAATATCCGTTTCATGGAGACAGATGACGATATCCGGTATACCGTTCTCGGATTGATCATGCTCGAAGAAAAGGGTATTGATTTCGATTCCTACGATATTGGGAAGCTATGGCATAGCCGACTGACGTACAGGCAGGTGTGTACGGCCGAGACGCAGGCTTATCTGAATTTCACGCAGGCAACCTCTCACCAGAAGTCACTGAAGGAAGATTGGGAGACGCGCAAGGATTGGGTCCGTACGTATTTGAATCCCTATCGCGAATGGATCGGGGCGCAGATTCGGGCCGATGGCTTCGCTTACGGCGCAGCCGGCAACCCTGAGCTCGCCGCCGATCTAGCTTGGCGAGATGCCTCGTTCTCACATGTGAAGAACGGCATATATGGAGAAATGTTCTGTGCGGCTATGATTGCGGCTGCATTCGTCGAGAGCGACCCCGAACGTATCGTCCGGATCGGGTTAAGCGAAATTCCACGCAATTGCAGGCTTGCGCATGACATCGAACTGGCGATTTCGATTGCCCAAGAGGCAACCGATCAATTGCAATTGGTCGATCGGATCTGGGAAGCGTTCAAGCACTATCACCCTGTTCATACGAACAACAATGCTGCGCTTGTTGCTGCTTCCATTATTTTCGCCAAAGGGGATTTTGAACTGGCCATCGCTACATCGGTGCTTGGCGGTTGGGATACCGACTGCAACGGAGCTACTGTGGGATCGATTATGGGCGCGTCGCTCGGGGCTGACAAGCTGCCAACGAGTTGGACACAGCCCTTGAACGATACGCTGTATGCGGATGTTTCGGGCTTCCATCCTATCTCAATCTCGGAGTGTGCGAGCCGCACCTATGAGGTGTTCCGCAAAATCCGCCAACAGATAGGCTAGAGAGCTCGTAAGTGTGACGATGGCAATAGAAGGGCTGTAAACGGATCGTATGGATCCGTTACACAGCCCTTTTATTGATTCGAGTCATAATTGCCAGACAGGCTTATGGTTTATTGTCTAATATTATGTAGATGTGATGGGGGTGAAGGTCTTGGAAGGAAATGGGGTGCGGAGCGA
>JARBUQ010000131.1 GCA_029239545.1 Paenibacillus sp. | reverse complement strand
AAGCTCAACCAAGGAAGGCTTCCCACTGCTCATATAGCGGCTCAAGCGCTGCTTTCTGCTGCTCAATCGCTTGGTTGCATGCTTGAACAGCCACATAATCGTTGTAGACATCCGGTTCGAGCAGCTGAGCTTCGGAGGCTGCTAGCTCGGCCTCGAGTCTTGCAATCTCGGCTTCGAGCTGCTCGAGCTTGCGCTGACGATTGCGCTCATCACGCTTCTGCTGCCGCTCGTCTACCGCATCAGGGGCCTCGCCGACTCCGCCTTTGCTTGCTGTTTTGCCACCGGCAGCACCTGATCCGCTTTTGCCGACGCTTGCTCCAGCAGCTCCGCCTTTAGCGCCTGACAGCTTCGCAGCGCGTTCCGCTTCAATCTCAGCGAGCTCGGACTTTTTCTCTACGTAATCTTCGTAATTGCCCAAGTAGCTGACAATGCCCTCCGTGGACAGCTCCAGCACACGCTCCGCCATTTTATTGAGAAAATAACGATCATGGGAAATGAACAGCAGGGTCCCATCGTAATCGAGCAGGGCGGACTCCAGCACTTCCTTGCTGAACAAGTCCAAGTGATTCGTCGGCTCATCCAGAATGAGCAGATTGGCTTTTTGGAGCATCAATTTGGCGAGTGACACCCGGGCTTTCTCCCCGCCGCTTAGTGCTGAGATCGGTTTGAATACGTCCTCTCCGGTGAACAGGAAATTACCTAACACCGTTCGGATCCGCGCTTCCTCCAGATGCGGGTAAGTGTTCCACAGCTCGTCCAGCACGGATTGCTGCGGATTTAATCCTTTTTGCTCCTGGTCATAATAGGCCACATCCACATGAGTTCCCCAATGAAGCTTGCCCGTTTCGGGAGGGCGTTCACCTGTCAGGGCTTTGAGGAGCGTGGATTTGCCGACCCCGTTCGGACCGATAAGTGCCGCTGTTTCACCACGACGCAGCTCGAAGGAAACATTATGGAACAGAGGCTTCTCCTGACCTTCGAAAGTAACCGACATTTGCTGCACATTCAGCACTTCTTTACCTGAAGAGCGTCCAGCCTCAAACCGGAAGGAAGCTTTCTTCAAATCACCCAGAGGTTTATCGAGACGGTCCAGCTTTTCCAAAGCTTTGCGGCGGCTCTGAGCTCGCTTCGTCGTTGTAGCACGCACAATATTTTTCTGGATAAAATCCTCCATCCGCGCAATCTCGCCCTGCTGCTTCTCAAAATGCTTAAGCTCGATCTCGTACTCTGCCTCTTTGATCTCCACATATCGGGTGTAATTGCCCGTATACCGCTTGCATACGTTCCGTTCAATTTCATAAATCCCTTGTACCAAGGCGTCCAGGAAGTAGCGGTCATGTGAAACTACAAGTATTCCTCCCGGATAGTTGCGCAAATAACCTTCCAGCCAGGTTAACGTATCAATATCCAGATGATTCGTCGGCTCATCCAAAATGAGCAGCTCCGGCTCCTGAAGCAGAAGCTTGGCTAAGGCCAGTCTTGTTTTTTGCCCGCCGCTCAATGTATCAATCCGCGTGTCAGGAGCAAATTCACCAAAGCCCATCCCGTGCAGAACTCCGCGAATTCTCGCTTCTATCTCGTAACCGCGCTGCTCGCGGAAGCGCTCCGACTGGACACTGTACCTGTGCAGCACTTCCTCGTATTTTTTCTCGTTCGCTTGTATGTCTGGGTCGGCCATAAGCCCCTCCAGCTTCCTCAACTCTTGCTCCGCTTGTAATAAGGACGCGAACACAACGAGCATTTCATTCCATATCGTTTCATCCGATTGCAGCCCGGTATTCTGCGACAGGTAACCGATGCGGGTATCTTTGGCCTTGAAAATATCACCGGAATCAGCACTCATATGACCGGCTATGATCTGAAGCAAGGTGGACTTTCCAGCCCCGTTTGCACCTACCAGACCAATTCGTTCCCGTTCTTGAACCTGCAAAGATATATTAGACAGAATCGGTTTGATTCCGAAGCTTTTGTGGATCTGATTTACTTGCAGCAGCATGTAACGATACCTCCGTAATACTTTCTCATTATTTCATCTACATATGGTTATAAAACTTTCGTTCAACTTATATAAGTTTACCTGAAAACCCGCTTATGCACTAGTGTACACAATCGTTTTACTTAACTGTAGGCTGTTAGCAAATGGCTGAGCTTGTTGATGCAACCACTTTTTTCTCTACCATGGATTGTGATAAACTAATTATCAATCAATAAGGCTGTGAGAGGAGTGAGCGAATGTACGTGCAAGAGCATAAGAAGCTTCTTAGACGTCAAATGGAAGCGAAGCGCTCAGCCTTGGCCGAAGCGGAACGGAAATTCAAGTCAGCTGGCATATGCCGGTCTGCGATCGGGCAGGTGCTGAAGCCCTTTTTCTCAAAGCTTAGTGCAGCAAGATCTCCATCAGAGGGCGTCCCGATCCTATTTACTTATATTCCCATAAAGGCAGAGGTTGATGTAACTCCAATTTTGGATTGGTGCTGGGCGAACGGGGTTTCAGTAGCAGCGCCAAGAGTTGTGCCTACGGGAAGACGTCTTACTTTACATTTAATAGAAAGCTTCGAGGATCTTGAAGAAGGGGCATACGGAATTTTGGAGCCGCGCACGACAGTCCCGGAGCTTGGGCTTATCGATCATATTAAGGTCATGTTGGTGCCAGGGCTTGCATTTGATACCAGAATGGGCAGGCTGGGTTATGGGGGAGGCTATTACGATCGATTCATCCGCAGATGTCTTGAACAGACGGGCAGGGAGCCGTTCAAGCTTGCTCTGGCGTACGATGTACAGATTGTTCCGAGTGTTCCGATGGCAGCCCATGATCTTAAGGTAGATGCGGTCGTTACCGAGACAAGGTTGTTCCAATAGCTTGTTCACTAAGCTTTAACAGAACGAAGAAGACGTATCGAGAAAAATGAAGTATACTGGAGATATATATAGAAAAGTTTAAGTGCAAATTCAGAGTCTGATTTTGTACTAGTATGCAAAAGAGGTGCTTCATGGACAATACGAACAGCTCTTTGACTCACTTCAATGCCGAAGGACGCGCCAGGATGGTGGATGTGTCTGACAAAAGTGTAACGAAGCGTACAGCTGTTGCCCGTACTACAGTCACGATGCGCCCAACTACACTGGCTGTCATCAAAGAAGGCAAGGTGGGTAAGGGAGATGTCATGGCGGTTGCTCAAGTCGCTGGAATTATGGCGGCCAAGCAGACTTCCAATTGGATTCCGATGTGCCACCCCCTTCCGCTCAGCGGCATTGATATTAGCTTCTCGGATAATGGCAACAATGAGCTGTATATACAAGGCACAGTTAAGACAACAGGGTTAACCGGAGTGGAGATGGAAGCATTGACTGCTGTATCTGCGGCAGCCCTCACGGTCTACGACATGTGCAAAGCGATAGAGAAGGAAATGACGATCGGTCCTACGTTATTAATTAGCAAGACAGGCGGGAAGAATGGCGATTATCAGGCTGCCGATTAATTTTTTGTAACAATTGTGCGCTACCATGACAGGGGAGGGAGCTTATGCGCTGGAAGGTTGGCCTGCTTACGGCAAGCGATCTTGGATCACGTGGTGAACGAGAAGACACCAGTGCACAGGTTATTCGCGAGCTGGTGGAAGAAGAGCTTCAAGGTGATATTATTGAGTACCGGATTGTTCCGGATGAGACAGATGAGATCATGGCGGCGCTTATCGAAATGACAGATTATTATAAGGCGGATCTTGTGCTTACAACCGGCGGTGTTGGAATGGGACTTCGCGATGTAACCCCGGAAGCTACGCTTAAGGTAGTCGATCGCTTGGCGCCGGGCTTCTCTGAAGCGATGCGTACCGCGATGATGCAGCGTTCCGGTTACTGGATGCTGAACCGTGGTGTCTCAGGAATCCGCGAGCGAACGCTTATTTTGAACTTGCCCGGAACACCGAAGGGTGTGCTCGAATGTTTGGCTGCTGTGATGGATCAGCTTCCTGCTGCTCTGTCGCAGGTGAAGGGCAGAGGTTGGGAGCCGGAAGAATGAACAGTCATGGAGATTCATTAACTACGAAACTCGTCGAGGTGAAGGTCGAGGATGCCATAGGCTTGTTACTGGCGCATGACTTGACTCAGATCATTCCCGGACAATTCAAGGGCAGGAAATTCAAGAAGGGGCATGTTATCCGTGAGGATGACATCCCTGAGCTGCTGCGAATTGGCAAAGCCCACATTTATGTAATGGAGCTGGGCTCGAACGACCTTCATGAGGACGAAGCCGCTTTGAGAATGGCACAGGCTGTAGCCGGCGACCACGTCGAATTAACCGAACCTAGCGAGGGCAAAGTAATTATTCGCTCCTCGATTGAGGGGGTAGCGCGAATTGAGAAGGCTTTCATAGATCATATGAATGCCGTTGATCAGATCGCTATGGCAACTGTAACCAACTTCTCCCCGGTAAGGTTAGGTCAGAGCCTTGCTGGAACACGAGTGATCCCCTTGGTTGTTGCGAAGGAGAAGATCGAAGCAGTCGAGCTGGCTGCGGCTCGCTGGAAGCAAGAGCATAATGGGCAAGCACCCATTAGCGTACTCCCGTTTACCATTCTCCGCGTCGGCCTAATCACGACGGGGAGTGAGGTATATACAGGATTAGTCGAGGACAAATTCGGTCCTGTTGTCAGAGAGAAGATTGAAGCGCTCGGTTCGAGGATTGTTGAACAGCGACTTTGTCCGGATGACAGCGATGCGATTGTTCGAGAGATCCGACATTTTCAACAGCAAGAAGTCGATTTGATCTTAATTACGGGGGGGATGTCTGTTGATCCGGATGACCGCACTCCAGGTGCAATCAACCAAGCTGGAGCCCGAATTGTTAGTCATGGAACCCCTATGTTGCCTGGCTCCATGCTGATGATGGCTTACTTGGGAGACCTTCCCATCATGGGGTTGCCAGGGTGTGTAATGTATGACCGTTTTACTTCGTTTGACGTTCTGCTGCCGCGAATCTGTGCCGGATTGCCTATCGAGCGCCAGCACATTACCGAGCTAGGTTACGGCGGGCTGCATGCAGACAAGGGTTAAGAGGCTTTATACTAAAAGGAGGATTTAAAATGCCGAATATTGGAACAACTGGGTTTATACTGATTATATTGGTGGCACTTCTTTTGTTTGGTCCTAGCAAATTACCAGAGCTTGGCCGCGCCTTCGGACGGACGCTTCGCGAGTTCAAGAGCGGTGCCAAAGACATGATGAATGATTCCGAGCAAGAAAATCGCAAGGAAGTTTCTTCTTCAGATTCCTCCCAGCGTTTCGAGAAGAGATCAGATGAGAAGAAGCTGCCTGAATAAGCTATATGATGCGAAGACCGGAAGTGCATTTTATCGTTGGATAGTTAGGTTGGTGAACTTGTAATGAGCGGTGAAGCAGCCTCCTTGGTTGACCATTTAACAGAATTACGCAAGCGAATTATATGGGTACTGGTCGTATTGGTCGTCTCGATGATCGGAGGATTCTTTGCTGCCAAGCCTATTATTTTGTACTTGGTAAGTGTCGAGCCTGCTAAGAGTCTGCAGATGCCCCTGAATACCTTCTCACCATGGGATGGAATTCGGATTTTTATGCAATTTGCTTTTGCTGTTGGACTGATAGTTACATTGCCTTTTGCGATGTATCAGTTCTGGCTGTTCGTGAAGCCGGGTCTGACAGAGCTTGAGCATAAGTCCACATTGCGTTATATTCCGGGATCGGTCCTTTTGTTCTTGATAGGATTGTCTTTTGGGTATTTCATTGTGTTTCCAATGGCGTTCTATTTCACCTCCGCGGTGACTGTGAGCCTGGGACTTACGGAAACTTACGGGATTTCGCAATATTTTACGTTTATGTTTAATATTATTTTGCCGATGTCAATCCTGTTCGAGCTTCCGATTCTCGTTATGTTCCTGACGAAGCTGCGTATCCTGAACCCTGTTCGACTCAGAAAAATGCGCAAAATTGCCTACCTGATCCTGATCATTATAGCAACCTTCGTCACCCCGCCGGATTTCATATCCGATATTCTGGTGTCGATCCCGCTTATTATCTTGTATGAGATCAGTGTGCTGTTATCGGGAGTCATCTACCGAAAGCAGTTGGAGCAGAAGCGATTATGGGAAGAGGAGTACGGAGAAGGACCTGCTGCGGCAACCAAATAAGGCAATACAACGTATGGCATAACCACCCTCTCTGCACTGTGCGCCACTTTAAGGGCCCGGGACAGAGAGGGTGGTTTCTTGTGTGAAAATGACGTCGCGGAACGTGCGACGATGAAGCAGGGTTTGCGCCGCCTGGAACTGCTCCCGCGATATGAGCGGACAATGGTTGTCCCCCAGGATGGACGGCGATTTTCAAAATGAGTTGAACAGATGTCAGCTACCAGCAGGGGAGGCGTTTTGCGTCCCTGAACTTGCGCAGGCGAAGGGATGCCGTCAAAACAGCCTCAACTACGATTGTTGGCCTCGACTGCATCCTTGCGATTAACTCCACAACCTTTGGCGGGACCACTAAACATGAGCGTAACAAAAAGAAGGCACTGCGATGTGAGCCCTCCGTAAATAAGAAAAACCTGACTGGAGGTTCACGAGGCAGGTCCTTGGCGGCTGAGTTCGGTTAGGCGCGTGGGAGGGCAGCCAGGCGGGCTCCGAGCTTATGCTTACGATGTAGTTTTCTTCGAAAACTTTCGGCGGTTGTACTTGAATTCTTTGATTTTATTCTAATGGTTAGAATTCAAGTACAAAGGCGAACACTTCGTTTCTCCGCTCCACCTGCCTGCCCTTTCTGTTCGACTTGGATGAGGGAGTTAGAAGCCTTATGCACCTGTTAGTTAACCCCAGTTTAGCTATTAGCTAAGCTGTCTTAACCAATAGCATAAGATGAGTTAACTATTTCTCGTTTTCCTCCTTTTGGGGCTTGAATTTGTGCTAGTTGATTTGCTATTAGCTAAGTTTGCTTTACTAGCGAGACCGTGCTAACCGCGTGCGGGCCAGCTCCCAGGAAAAAACCTCCATCTGCGTTCATTTAATTGCCAAAAGGCAATTAATTTCACTCCGGACCCCGAATCAGCCGACTTTAATTGCAGAACCGCAACTATTTCCCACTACACGATCCCCGAATCGACTCTCTTACCCCTTTAATTGCTTTTCTGCAACTAATCCGGCCTCACTAGTCGGCCCAACTCGATTTAATTGCTTTTCTGCAGCTAATTCCCACCACCCCGCCAATGAACCGAAAATAACGTGAATTCCCTCCGGTCTCCCCCAAAAAATCTTTTACTTTCTGGCCATTAAAAAGAAGATCAAGGCCCGCAGCCTGATCTTCCTCCTGGTAATGAGAGTGCTTCTTCAAACTCTCAATCTCTGCATACCATTTGTCAATTCGGATTTTTTAATTATACACCGACTTTTACCGATAAAATCTCATTCATTTCTTCAAGGGCTGCACCTGTTTTCTTTTACAATTTTCCCGTGTGTTCTCTTTCCGTCTTGAGTCTTACCAACAACCTGCGATACTCAACGTTAACAACGCCAATACAGGCACAAAAGGACCAAAAGCTATTCGCCTTTGGTCCTTTTGTGCCTATTACATTAATTTGTATTTGCTGGAGTGTGTCCGATCAGGCTTAGTAAGAACAGGAGATCATTCCGGTCATAAACGCCGTCTCCGTTGAAATCCTTAAAGCTGGTTGGTGAGCCAATGTACCGGAGCACATCCTCGACATGCAGACCATCCTGATGAATGTCCATGGTCTCGTATAGCTGCTGGGTCGCAGCAAGACTGACAATCGGGATATGCAGCTGTGTAATGGATTGATTGCTTGGTACACTTTTCAGAAGGCCTGGAAGAATGCTGATTGATAACGATGAAGTAGAGCTCAATGCTTCTGAGAGAGTAACCTCCAGCACGACCGTCTCCGAGCCCGTATACACCGATCGCAGCCCGGTTACTACAGCCTGAGCGCCGTTCACCACGATATGATTCAGCAGCAGAAGATTGTCGGCCGCTACTCCATGTTGGAACCTCAGTTGCAGCGTCTGTGCATTCATCATTCTGGAATATCCTATTGGATTAATAGTTGCTGCTGGCACTCGCAGAAGTTTGAAATTATAATGCTTCTGGGTAACATGGTCAGCGGCTGTGACTGTAATGACGAAGCTGGTTGCTGAGCCAAAGTCGAACAGAATGTAGCTTGGATTATAAGTGATCCCGGTTACAGTTGTGGAATATGTCACCCCTGTAACCGTGTAGGTCACGCCTGTAACTGTGAAGCTGGCCATAGGATCGGATAAAGTCAGGACGCTGCTGTAAAGATTGCTAGAACCCGGTACATACACGTCATATTCATTCACATCGCTATTGAATGCCTGAGACAGTACACCCCCGTTATTTTGGAAGATGAAGTTCTGTATGTAGGCGTTAGTAGATGACATTCTTGTAATAATCAAACGGTACCTTTTCGTATTTCCATTCTCAGCAGTGACCTGCCATTCAACCTCATTCGGCCCGACACGCAGCTCAGCTACAATCGTATTGGCCGATGCTTGGTAGACCGAATCGGATACCATGACGGTAGCAGTTGAATCTGCAACTGAGTAGAAGAGTGGCAGCGAAGTAACTTCGTAAGGAACGTGCAGCGTGTAATCCGTAATACTTGGCAAGAAATTCAGCGTGTGCCCTTGCGATACTATGGAGCTAAGCTCATTATTGCTGCTTAGTGCACGGATGACATTGACGGTTCGCGTGACCGTAGTGCTATTGCCGGCGCGGTCTGATGCCGTGTAGGAGTACGTATACGTCCCAATCTGGGCTCCATTAACTTCGCTGGTGTGGGTAACAGTTAACTGCTCTGTGCTGTCCATATTGTCGCTCAGTTGTTTATAGCCTTGATCTTGGTAAGACCCAGTAGGTGCTTGAGTAATCGTGATGCTGCTGGACCCGACTAGTTCAATAATTGGTGGCGTACGGTCGATGTTTTGTACGGTTACGGTCTTGAGGTCGTAACCTCCTACCTGATTCAAAGCGTATAAAGTATAAGTGCCATTATCTGAAGCCTCGAAGCCTGCTGCGGTAAGTGTTGATCCTGCTGTTGTAAAAGCCTCAATCCCAACATTTCCAGGCAACCATTTGAAGGCAGTAATTTGATTACCTGCAACAGCTGCAGTTACAAGCACATTATTCTTAGTAGGTACTGCTGGTGTAGGATTTGTCGAGATATTAGTTATGATCGGTGCCGCCAAATTCTCCCTGTTAATTGTTATCGTATATAGCTTCGTTAACTGATTCTCTGCAGTAACTTGGATAGTGATCATGTTAGAACCAACTGCTAAATCGTTGTAAGGTCCAGTAATCAAAGCATGAGCATAAGCTGGATCTGCTGCTGCTGCCA
>JARBUQ010000130.1 GCA_029239545.1 Paenibacillus sp. | reverse complement strand
CGCCAGCTTAAGCTCGCCAGTTAAATTAAAACCCGACACAAGCCAGCTATCCGACGTTCCTTCTATTCGTTCAGGCACCAACAGCTTATCCTGGCCTGCCTGTCTCAATCGAATGCATGCTTTCCATTCCAACGCCTTGCGAATGATTTCTGCGCGTGTAGCTGCATGATAAGACCTGCATTCCTTCAGCCACATGTTGGGTACTTCTGCAAGTCCCGGATACAAATCCTCGGTTCGCGGAATAGACCGCTCAATATCATAATACTGCACATGCTCTCTAGAGTAAATAAGCCCTTGCATAACGGCTTCCTTTTTTTGCGGATTCCTATTTGTTTTTGAACCTTCATTTAAGGAAATATTGCCCATTTTATCATAGGAGCTAATCCACTGCCTCATGCTATACTCCACCAGCTCTGGTAAACCAAATTTGGCATATTTTCTTAAGAAGGCTACCATCTGATCTTCCTCAAAACCCGCCCTATAGGACTGGAGAACCCGATCTTTGGATAACCGATAACGGCTCACAGGACCCGACTGCTCTTGAATTCCAAGATGCTCCAGTTGCCATAACGCCTCATATGGAACTCCTGGCGGAACAATAATATCAAAATCAGGTTGGACAAAAAAAGAATCGTGTGTCTCAGTCCGGTCAGCAGCCAACTGATGAGAATCAGAGGCCGTTGTTGGTGAGCACCACCTGGCTAATAGCTCTCCTGCTCCATCGCGCCCCAGCTCGAATAATCCGAGTGAAGAAAGCGGTTCAAGCCACTCCGCAACAATTCGCTCCAGCTGAAGCCCTTTTTTGTCCATTTCCAGATGTATTCGCAGTCCTTCAAGCAGTCCGTTAACCGAGAACCACAGACCAGGTGCGATCTCTTCAGAATAAGCAATCCAATGACGCAGCGGGACAAACGCAGGCAAGAGCATAGGAGCTAACTGAGCGTAAAAAGCCCGGTTCATGTCCTGCTCGGTTAAGGCCAACCACTGTTGAAGCCTCTTCTCATCGATGACGTACCCTTCGCTATACTGCTCTAGTATCCCTTGTCGAAGAGCGGCATCCAGTATGACCGCAAACGTAAAAGGATAAGCTTCCTCCCCTGTATACCGTACTTCTGTCAACCGCTGCTCGCCGGGTTCTAATCGCAACAAGCTAAGCAGCTTAATCAGATGCCGTTTAACAAGAACTCCCTTTTGAGTTAGCGGCAGCCCTTCTCTATGACAGTAGGCGAGCAGTGTCAAAATACGTGCTGAAGGGAGCGGCATCTCATGTGAAATCGATACAACCTCTGTTTCGTCCTTCGGGACAATCTGTTCTACTACTTTCGGGAACAACAGCTTCAGCCATAGCTTATAAGTATCTGTAGGTAACGTATACAGCTGTTCCCCCCAGGACCTTCTTAGAGCGAATACGATCCCTTTGCGGCACAGCCTCATAAGACCCACCTTAAGGGCAGCACCGGATAATCGCATTCTCCCCAGCTTCAGAAGCTTAGTGTCCTCGAAGGGTTCACACGCAAATTCGGCTACGATAGTGCGTAACGTTTGTTTTTCCGTTACCCGAAGTCCCAGTAGTAAAGCCGCGAGGCCATCATTTGACGTAAGCAGCTCCGACAGCTCGCGATCAACAAGGACAGATGCTGACGGAAGAGCGGCGACAATTTCCTTGTGCATATACTGGGAGACCGCTTCCGGCAGTTTGTTGATGAATAAGGAGACATTCATTCCACAGTCACCTCAGTTCCTCCATACTGGGGCGCTAACAAGCTATCCCCATCTATAATGTCATAGCGATACCCTTGCTCCACTAAAAAGAGCTGCCTGTGAATGGAAAACTCCTGCTCTTTGGACTCATCTGAAACCAAGGTATAGAAGAATGCTTCGTTATTGGCTTTGGGCCGCAGAAGACGACCTAAACGCTGCGCCTCTTCCTGTCTCGAGCCGAAGCTGCCCGATACTTGAATCGCAACGCGAGCGTCCGGCAAATCAATGGCGAAATTCGCGACCTTCGATACGACCAAAGTATGAATTTCCCCTTCATTGAATTGGGCATACAATCGGTCCCTCTCCTTATGGGGCATCTGCCCATATATCATAGGAGCTTCTAGTTGCTCAGAGATGATTCTTAATTGGTCAATGTATTGTCCGATGACTAGCGTCGGCTCTTTCTTATGTCTGGTTAGCAGCTCACGAATAATGCCCAGTTTGTTCGGATTCTCACCTGCAATTCGGGTTTTGTTTTTGTTCTCTGCGGCTGTATATGCCTCTCGAACCCCTTCCGGCATCGATACCCTTAGCTCTGTGCATCTTACTTTGGCAATCCAGCCCTCTCGTTCAAGCTCCTTCCAGCCTGCTTCGTACAGCTTTGGACCGACAAGTGAGAACACATCCTTCTCACAGCCGTCCTCCCTGATAAGCGTCGCTGTAAGACCAAGCCTCCGTGTTGCCTGAATATCAGCGGTTACCCGGAACACCGGTGCCGGCAGAAGATGAACTTCATCATATATAATCAAACCCCAGTCCCGTTCATTAAAAAGCCCCATATGCAAGAAGGAATCTTCCTTACGCTGGCGATGGGTCAGAATTTGATAAGTGGCGATTGTGACCGGACGAACCTCTTTCTTCTGCCCGTTATACTCACCGACTTCTTCTTCGGTCAGATTCGTTTTCTCTATGATTTCACGCCGCCATTGACGGACAGAAGCGACATTTGTCGTTAGAATCAGAGTGGCACACTGCAGTCGGACCATCGCTGCTATTCCTACTACTGTTTTGCCTGCTCCGCATGGCAATACTACAACTCCGCTCCCACCATGCTTCTGTCCTTCCGCGCACATGGCATCGACCGCTTTTCGCTGATAATCCCGCATCCGAAATTTTCTTTTTCTCCTGATAACCTCCAGATTCGTAGGAGCCTCAGCACTTGATGCAGGAACTGTGTCTTCACTTTCAAGAAGATCGATTCGGAGTGATTCACCTTCATGATAACCAGCAAGATCGTTAACCGGATATCCAAGCTTGATCAGCTCTTGCTTAATGAATCCCCTATAAGCCGGAACAATCTGTATCGTATTCGCATCCACTAATCCAATGAAGAAAGCTCTGGTAGAAGTATAGTGAGCCAACTCATTAATAACAGCAGGATCATCGGAAGTGAGATGCATCTCACCGTTTTTGCGAGCAATCAGCTTTACTAACCCATACCGAGCAACGTAATGACGAACATGGTTCTGCACTTGGCCTGGCACTTCCCACTTACAATTCGATCTTAAGACATACAGAATTTGATCTGCAGACATCCCTGCTGAAGCCGCATTCCATAAAGACAATGGGGTTAACCGATATGTATGCAAGTGCTCCGGTGCTTTAATTAATTCAGCGAATTTTGCCAATTCGGCGCTCATCGTCTCGAATAGCTTGTGATTCACTTCCAACAGCACGGTTGAATCACTCTGAATAAGAAGCGGCTGCTCCGGGTCATATTTCATGAGATACCTGCCTCCTTTTAGTTGCCAATACAATGTCCTTTAACTCTAGTATGAAAAGAAGCCGGCAGATTTAAACCCGCTGCTTGACACTCACCATTTGTGAGTCCTTCCCCACTCGGTTATAATAAAGCCAAAAACGAGGTGTATCATGGGAATCCGACTTCTTCCGCTCCTGCTCTTCCTTGCTGTAATTACCGGGTGCTCCACGACTACCTCTGCCATTCCCGCTGCTGAGTCTGATGCCAAAGTGCAGTCTATCCTTTCTGACTATCCGCAATTGCGCAATTTGCCCTGGTCTTCTGCAGTTGTGAAACGTGTTGTAGATGGAGATACCTTCGAGACGGATGCTGGCGAAAAAGTAAGACTTATTGGCGTGAATACGCCTGAAATTACGAACGGGAAATCCGAGGCTTATGGACAAGAGGCCAAAAACATCGCTCAATCCAAATTAGTGGGTCAGACCGTTTACATATTTCAGGATGCAGGTCCGAAGGACAAATATGGCCGCTTGCTCCGTTATGTTTTCCTCCATTCTGAAGCTGTCATGTTCAATGAATGGCTGCTTGCTGAGGGCTATGCCAACACGATGACAATCCCTCCGAATGTTCTGTATGCAGATTCCTTCGCGGCTATTGAAAGGAAGGCCCGCAGTCAGAACAAAGGATTATGGGGAGCAGCCGACGAGCCGTCGCCGACCTCCACTCCTGCGGCCGCATGCAAGTCCCCCAAGATCAAGGGGAACATTAATGCCAAGGGCGACCATATTTATCACATCCCTGGCGGAAAATCCTACGACCAGACGAAAGCGGAAGCAATGTTCTGCACAGAGAAGGAAGCGGAAGCGGCTGGGTTCAGGAAGGCCGCCCAATGAAAAGAACCGTCCGGAAATTTATCACCGGACGGTTCTTAGTTTTATGAGTGGTCTCTTGCATGAAGGATATCCCTATCCCCCATTAGAAAGCTTCTGTTTCTTCTCGGCTTGTTTACCGGGTTCCTTCGAGAATCTGAATACAGCATTAAGCAATTTGAACACTGTTTTGGACTCCTTGGTCAATATCGGTCCTAGTATCGCGAGAAGAAGCACATATAAGGCTGCGAACGGCTGAATAATGGTCATCAATGCGCCTGCCTTACCCAAATTCGCCATAATAATAGAAAACTCTCCCCGTGAAACAATAGTCAGACCGATATTCGATGAAGCTTTCGGAGATAGCCCAGCCGTTCGCCCTGCCAGCATACCTGCGAGATAATTGCCGAATAAAGTCAAGGCAACGGCACCTAATGATAGCCATACAGCCCCTCCTAACGAGAGAGGGTCAATCGTTAAACCGAAGCTGAAGAAAAAGATCGCTCCGAAAAAGTCACGAAACGGCAAAATCAGATGCTCGATCCTCTTCATATGCTCCGTCTCTGCGAGCACCAATCCAACAAGCAGCGCCCCGATCGCCTCTGCAACATGGATAGTTTCAGAGAAGCCTGCTACAACGAACAGGGCTCCGAAGATTACAAGAGCGAACAGCTCATTGGATCTGATGTTCAGGAGGCGATTCAACAAGGGGACAGCTTTTCGACCCACTATAATAAGGAACAACATGAAACCAAGGGCAATCAGTGCAGATAATACTACACCTCCGATCGAAGTGGATCCGCTGAGCACAAGTCCGGACAGGATCGAGATATAGACGGCCAGGAAAACATCCTCGAACATAATTATGCCCAAAATCATTTCTGTCTCTGGATTAGCCGTCCGCTTCAGATCGACTAACACTTTGGCCACAATTGCACTGGAGGATATCGTAGTAATTCCGGCAATGATAAGGATCTCTTTAAGAGGAAAGCCTGTTAATACCCCGAACAGGACACCCAATGTGAAGTTGATGACAATATAAATCGTTCCGCCAATCGCGATAGATTTTCCTGATTTAATTAACCGTCCGACAGAAAACTCCAAGCCTAGGTAGAACAGCAAAAACAAGACACCGAGTCTGCCCATGAACTCTATAAGCGGGGCGCTCTCAATAAACCGAAAATCAAAATGCCATAACACGGGGGCATGCGGCCCAACAGCCATACCCATAAGAATGTAGAAAGGAATAACAGAAAATCTAAGCTTGGATGATAACAATCCGGCAATCGCAATTAAGACGATCGCCAGACCGACCTCTAGGACAATGTGATCCATCTTTGGTTAATCACCGCCCTTTACAATAATGTCCTTAAGCACCTTAAGATGCTGGCGTTCTCCCGATACGACCAAGGTAGATTCCGCGGCAACCTTGAAATCCGGTCCTGGATTAATAGATTGGGACCCGTCCTTATTCACTACCGCAATAATTGTCGCTCCTGTGCTCTGGCGTACGTTAAGCTCCCCGATTGTTTTTCCGATCGAACGTGCGCGAGGCTCTACTTTATACCACTCGATAATAAGTCCGTCCAGAGCGATTTCAATGGTCTCCAGCGCTTTGGGTTTATAGGTGAGCCCTCCTAATATCCCTGCTATTTGACGAGCTTCATCATCGTCCAGAGAAATCATGGAGATACTGTCATCCGGTTCATCATGCTCGAAGTGATACATTTCACGTCTTCCATCATCATGAATGACAATTACGAATCTGTCGCCGCCGCGTGTGTCAATCAGAAACTTTCTTCCTATTCCCGGTAAATCTGATTCTCGAATATTCATTGAAATTTAACCTCCACAGATCCTGGTTTCTTATTTGAGCGCACTCAAATAGCTTTATGCCTAATTGGCAAAAAGTTACATTTCTCGTCTGTTCAATTTAAATGCTTATTAGCGATTGGATGTCCGGGCTGGAAGGCTCACATAAATCGAGGCAAATTTGACTGGAAGTAAAAGCTCCGGCTTGCGCAGCAAATAAACGGTAGGATGCAGAAGATTCCGAATACGGATAACACGGATGTATAACAGGAGAGTTGCGATGACGAAAATAAGGGGCAAAAAAGGAGCAGGAATAAGCCTGTGAGGGGCCATTGAATTCTTGACAGCATTCGCAGCATGCACGGTCCCTGTCATCTCCAGGCTTGAAGCTGTATAAGGATACTTCACGGATACATCCATTTCATACACGGGGGATAAACAGAACGAGAACAGCACCAAAGCAAACAGAAGGTGTAGAAAAACCTGAATTGACGATCGCTTGCTTATGGTCATATTGGCTGTCTCCTTCCCTGTGACTGGTAGCTGATTTAAGGATAACACAAGATACACTTTCTTCACAAATCTTTGACACCATATGTTGTTACAAATTGCAAGAAATCTAATAACCTGCCCTCTTCTGAAGAGGACAGGTTATTGACGATCATTATCGGATAGCTATGACCCAATGGTTTGGGTTGAGTGCTCCGAGATTTCGCTCAAAGCTTCCCCTGCTTCATTGACGAATATTTCCCGCACAGCCAAGTCGCCTATAGCCACAACCCCAATGAGCTTACCATTTTCTACAACAGGCAGGCGACGCACTTTGCGGCTGGCCATAAGCTTGGCGGCATCATCTACCGATGTATCTGGAGCAGCTGTAGTCACATCCGTGGACAACACTTCCTTCACCGCACCTGAGCCGGAATGCTTATCTGCATATCCGCGGATGACAAGCTCCCGATCCGTCACTACCCCGACCAGCTTGCCTCCATCTACCACTGGAATAAAGCCGATATCATGCTGCTTCATCTTTAGAGCAATCTCATAGATATTGTCTTGAAGCGAAACAGTCACACAATCCGTACTCATTATGTCACGTATGGTTTTCATGGCCGTTCATCTCCTTCTCGTATAGGCTAAACATGCATAGTACACTTATAAATTACCCGCATGCATGAAGCGCCATACATGCAGCTTCATGGAAAAAGCCGCCACGGAATGTTACGATCTATGCCCCTTTATAGGCTTGCACAAGTTAGGGAAACATACTATCATGAATAAAGACAATTGAACTACAGGAGGGTTTAACCGTGATTATCGAAAATGCAGGACTCCGTTCCTTAAAAAGTGATTTAAGACATTTAGATGAGGTTACTGAGAAGTTAGGCTTTGTTCGTTGGCAGTGGGAATATTATCGGGCTACATATGACTTAAAAATTGAAAATGGCGGCTTGGAGTACTTCCTTCGTGTTAATACACGCACTGTGGAAGGCAAGCTGGAATCGCCATTTGCTATTCTTACTGTTGAAGATGTTTATGTTGGGAGAGTGACTTTCCCGCACGGTCTTGATTACGAATCACCTGTTCCAGCTCAAGTCGTTAAAATCGCCGAACAGAAGCTGAGCGAATTGAAGAAGCAGCTGTCGGAATAAGGGGCGCGACTTTATGCAGCCAACGCGCAGAGGAACGCCGGATTTCCTGCTTCTGCTGCTTACATTTTTGATGGTAGGCTTTGGTTTAGTCATGGTTTTCAGTGCGAGCTCTGCCATTGCCATTTCCTCCGAGGAATACAACAATAACGCTTTTTATTTTGTGAAAAAACAAGCCATTTTTGCCGTTCTCGGCACAATTGGCATGTTTTTTCTTATGAACATTTCAATGACCAAGCTTCGCCTGCTCCTTAAACCTTATTTCATAATAGTGATGATTATGTTAGTCTTGGTACCTTTCATTGGAAATGAAGTAAACGGCGCAAGAAGCTGGTTCCAATTTCCCGGCTTTGGCATACAGCCCTCTGAATTTGCCAAGCTTGCGGTCATCTTGTATTTGGCCGGATTGATCTATAGAAAAGGCGACAAGATCAAACAATTCCGCAAAGGGCTCGTTCCTTCTGTCGTTATAGTAGGTGTTGTCGCATTTCTCATCATGCTTCAGCCCGACTTCGGTTCCATGTTCATTCTCGTGCTGGCCGCTTCTCTTGTCATCGTCGTAGGCGGCGCCAATATGAAGCATGTATTAGTAGGTGTAACAGCTGCTGCCGTATTTGTTGGCATTGGACTGCTGATTTATGTAACTTCTGCTGAGTCCCTTGGTTTTCGAATGCAGCGTATTACATGTTACCTGGACCCTTGGTCAGATGTGCAGGGTCCATGTTACCAAATCGTTCAGTCTATGTACGCTTTTGGTCACGGAGATCTAACCGGAACCGGTATCGGCCAAAGTATTCAGAAGCTTCACTACTTGCCGGAAGCTCATAATGATTTCATCTTTGCTATTATTGGCGAAGAACTAGGTTTTTTTGGAACCTTGGTCTTTCTTTTATTCTATCTTGCTTTAATTTGGCGCGGTCTACTTGTTGCATTGCGCAGTACGGATACATTCGGAAATCTGGTTGGCATCGGCATTGTCGGATTAATAGGGATTCAAGCCTTTATTAATATGGGCGGGGTAACCGGAGCTATACCGATGACAGGCGTAACCTTGCCCTTCATCAGTGCCGGAGGCTCCTCATTAGTCGTTATGATGAGCAGTATCGGTATTCTGTTAAGCATTTCAAGAGAATATAACAAACCTGATCGTACGGAGAAGCCGGAGCGGGAAACCAAGAAGAAAAACATTTTGTCCAAACGGTAAGGAGCGGCTTAGATGACCCTTCGAATCAGATTAGCCTGCGAGCAGGATCTGCCTTTTATTTTGGCCATCTACAATGATGCCATCGTTAAATCGAGTGCAACCTTTGATTTGACCATGCAGACACTGGCCGAAAGACAAGAGTGGTTTCAACAATTCGGAGATTATTATCCTCTTATCGTTGCCGAGCTCGAAGGTAAAATTGCAGGATACTGCTGCCTCACAGCGTTCCGCTCCAAAGCAGCATATGCTCGAACAGCAGAGCTCTCTGTCTATCTGGATGACGATTTCCAGGGCCGCGGCCTTGGTTCTATGTTATTGGCCGAAATTATTCGCTTAGCAGCAGCAAGAGGCTTTCATGTCCTTGTGGCCGGCATTACGGGCGGCAATGCGGCAAG
>JARBUQ010000129.1 GCA_029239545.1 Paenibacillus sp. | reverse complement strand
TCCTGGTACACCCACATTAAGGTTAGTATAATTGCCGCCGCTGCCATGTAAGTTGCAGGAAATACCCACTTCTTCGCGGTTAACCTCTTCCATGTGGAATGTTTGACCGTCTCGGCTCCGGTATTGGTTTTCGGAGCACTCTGTTTGACCTGAGTTTCTTTGTTTTGTTCACTCATTGGTTATCACCTCAATAACCATTCTGACCAGATCGATAGGTTTTATACGTGAGGTGATAGATTTTTTCTAGTATTTGTATCCTTTCATTTTTTCATGATAGAAGCAGCTGCCTGAATCTCTATTCCCTGATAATAGTGCTTCACAATTTCCTCTGCGGCGTAGCCGGCCTTTGCCATCCCTTGGGCCCCCCATTGACTCATACCGACTCCATGTCCATAACCATAGGTGGTAATTTCTATATCCGTTCCTTTGACTTTCCATATAAATTGAGAGGATGCCAATCCGAGTTTCTCTCTTACATCTCGCCCCGTAAAGGCTTTACCGGCGATCTGCAATCTCTTGATGCGATGCCCATCGGTAGTTTCCAACACTCGTATACTCGAATTGCCTGTCGTCACCGTTACGGAAGTGGGTAGTCCTAAGTTTTTATAAACCTGGCTCCCTTTCAGAATGACCTTTTGTTCATATTTGGGTGACAATTGCTGATCCCAGGGACTGGCTACACTCCGCAGATAGGGGATATAGTTAGCCCAGTAGTCTTCCGAATTTTCTGTGTACCCGTTGCTTGTAGAGAAGAATGCAGCAAGAATGATCTGGCCTTTGTAGGTGAGAATTTGATTCTGCGTCTCATTTACTGCCCGGTTCAGCTTCTCTATGCGTGTCTTAAAGCTCTCTTCTCCCCATAACCGCAAAAGCTCATTCTCCGAATAGTAGACTTGATGGGCGGTTGTATCCGTTACGATCGCTCCCGGCACGGGAACTTGGCTGGTATCCTGCTCAGTCAGACGCTTCATAATGTACGTCCTTGCAGCAAGAGCCTGCGCCTTCAGAGCTTCCAGCTCAAACTCCGTCGGCATTTCACCGGCTAACACGCCTCGGACATACGTCTCCAGGGGTACCTGCTCTATGCTGGCAGAAGCACTTCTGTACACAGGAACAAGGATCGGATTCACCTGTTCGTTTATTGTGGGACGAGAGTTCGTCTCCGTCCCTCCCCGTGTGTGCCCGATAGTACGTTCACCGGGCGGAGTACGATCTACTAGAATTGCGGGGATGACAATAGCAACGAAAAGAAACGATGCCATCGCAATCGCAACTAACGGGGCTGCCGTTCTGCCGAATCGGGTTACAAGTTTGTTCATGCGCGCTCTCTCTGTCTCCTTCCTAGTCATCTCTGCTGCTTTTGTTACATTCTATGAGATGAGGGAACATGCTAGAACCGCATTCAAGAGACTTGAAGAGAGCGTACATCCTGATTAGCCGACAAAAAAAGAACTGCCCGCGAACGAGTTTCCGTTCGATCAGCAGTTCTTGATCAGGCCCAGCTGGGCTGAGGCTGAATGGAGAACAGCGGAATTTCCGCTTCCTTCTCCTTCATGGTTTGTTCCACTTGCTCAACTACGCCTTCTTCGTACCGTTTGATATCCGCGCCTAACAGCCGCAGCTTCTCTGTTATATTCACATAACCTCGGTCAATATGATGAACACCCGAGATCTCCGTTTCACCTTCTGCGACTAAGGCAGCCAAGATTAGAGCTGCTCCTGCCCGAAGATCAGTTGCACATACCTTTGCCCCTTTTAGCTTGATATTGCCGCTTACTACGGCCGTTCTGCCTTCAACTTTTATTTGGGCCTGCATATTCTTAAACTGTTCGACATGCATGAACCGATTCTCGAATACCGTTTCCGTTACGAGCCCTGTTCCGTCGGATACCATCAGAAGGGCCATCATTTGCGACTGCATATCCGTTGGGAATCCTGGATAAGGCAGCGTCTTCACATCTACAGCCCGCAGCGTCTGATCCGCCCGAACCGTAATTCCGTTCTCATCCTCGACAATTGCTACACCCATCTCTTGCAGCTTGGAGATGACCGGGCGCAGATGGTCACCGATGGCGCCTTCAATATAAACCTGACTGCGTGATATTGCGGCGGCGATCATATAAGTACCTGCTTCAATGCGATCAGGGATAACCGTATGTACAACGCCTCGCAGCTTCTCTACCCCTTCAATGCGGATAAGACCGGTACCGGCTCCACGAACTCGAGCACCCATAGCGTTCAAATAGTTGGCCAAATCCACAATTTCCGGTTCCCGTGCAGCATTTTCGATGATTGTAGTACCTTCAGCAAGTGTAGCAGCCATCATAATATTCTCAGTTGCGCCAACGCTGGCGACATCCAAGTATATTTTGGCCCCTTTCAACCGACCCTTGACACGGGCTTCAATATATCCCTGTCCTAAATCGATCTCCGCACCCATGGCCTCAAAGCCTTTGAGATGCTGGTCAATCGGGCGAGTCCCAATCGCACAGCCACCTGGCAAGGAAATACGGGCATACCCTTTGCGGGCTAACAGAGGTCCCATAACCAGAAAGGAGGCTCTCATTTTGCGAATCCATTCATAAGGCGCTTCACACGCTGTAATCTGTTCAGCATTCACACGAACCACTTCATCTTTGTATGTGATCTGAACGCCTAGGCTTTTTAATACTTGGCTAATCGTTAATACATCGTCTAGTGGAGGGGCATCCTGAATGATGCTCTCGCCCTCCGAACCTAGGATTGAGGCGGCGATAATTGGGAGAACTGCGTTTTTTGCCCCGCTAACTTTCACTTTCCCGAATAGTCGCTTACCACCGCGGACGATAATTATGCTCATCTAGATCCCCCTCCGCGCATTCCATGAAATAGTTATTTCTAAAGTTTACATCCAAGCACATCTTCGCAAATCGACGAGTAGCTTAACTATTGTTAATTGCTTCCTTGGGTACTCACACTACCGCTACAGTTTTCGCAGCGTATGCTCCGTTTAGAACGGTAGCTTGAAAAAAGATTATTATCCTCTTACCATTGTTGACAACAAAAAAGGATGTTATTCGACAATTTAAAACATCCCACGCAAAAGTTGGGACCAATTGAAATAATCGATGATGAATCTAGCCACACCATGCCCAAGCACGACTGATAAAAGAATTTGCAGAACTTTGGCGGGAGCACTTTTGGGCTGCTTGAGAAATAAATCAAAGCGAAATTGCTGCAGACTCCACCAAGATACAAAAATGGAGATCAATACAACGGTGATATAGGCTAACCCTGATAAAGCAAGCGAGTTTTGTACACTCTCCATTACTTCCATGAACCGTTGCTCCCTTTTTTCCTATTTACCCATCACTCGTGTAAGCATCGAAGCGAACTCTGCCCTTGTACTTAATTGATCCGGGTGAAAGCCGCCATCATCATACCCCGTAATCCAGCCCTCAGCCTTCATTTGTTTCAATATAGGGACTGCCCAGTGATCCAACTCGACGTCATCAAAGGGATGATTGCCGCGCTGCTTCCCGCTTATCTTCAGCGCATTAGCGAATAATACGGCCATCTCAATACGGGTTAGCGGTTGATCAGGCCGCATGGTTCGATCAGGATATCCTTGAATAATGCCTGCTTGCGCCGCCAGTGAGATTGCGTCATATGCCCAGAAGCCAGGGGAAAGATCCGTGAAATCAATGGCTTTGTATTTGGCATAACCAAATGCGCGAACGAGCATGCTTACTGCTTCCGCACGAGTGACTGATCGTTCCGGACGGAACGTATAATCACCGAAGCCGCTAATGATTTGCTTGTTGCTGAGCTCTTCCATCGCGGGTTGAGCCCAATGACCAGCTATATCTATATACCCACTTACAAGATAATCAATCTTAGCGGAGATTTTGTACAGCTGATCACGAAAATTAGCGTTCGCACTAAGCTTAATGTAATAGGTTCCCGGTGAAAGAGGCTGCTGCAGACTCAGCTGTGTTTCTCCTATCCCATTCTCTACGGATGTAACGTAAGCTAATGAGTTATTCAGCAGCTGCATATTCATCTTACGATTGGCTGGAATTTGACTAAGGTGCAATTGTAGTAAGCTGGTATCCGTAATGTAGAGCTTGAACCAATCGATATCTTCAAGCTGATCATTCCGGTCAATAACCCCCTCCAGCTCGTAATCATTACCTAGCAAGGTCGCCTGATACGATTTGTCATTCGGCTCATTCATGTCCAGAGGGCGCTCTTCGTACTGAACCTCTAACGTGTAGGTGCCGTTCACCGGCTGATTATCTGTCTTATCGACTTGAAAATAATACGTACCCGCGTAAGCCTCCAACCTGTAGGATTCGCTTTCCCCATCTGCGTTCTGATCCACCGTTATAAGGGTACCGCCTTTGGGCTGCACTCGCATAATTAAGTCCATTCGTTTGGTGTCTGAAGTCAGTCTAAGTTTAATGATTCCCGACCTCTCAAGCGTCATCGAGAACCAATCCTGATCATTTTCTTTATCAAAGTTACCCGTGACTACCTGATCCCTGGGCGCCAACTTGTAAGCTTTGTATGAACGATCGTTGTCTTCGAAGGGGTCGCTGCCTATGTGAAAACTATTCGTGATTCGATAAGGCCACGCTGTACTGGAGACCGAATTATCCTGCATCAGCAAAAAAAGATGACTGCCTTTGCTAACATTCACATCAATCGTGCCCAACGTATAAATGGGATATACTACTCCCTCAGGGTGGGCAGTAGAATAATGAATCCATTGGGTATTAGCGGGCACAGCAAGGCTTGCGTTCATCTCCAGCTTGACAGTGCCATCGTAGGGAGCGTCAATGGTGAACCAATCTCGATCCTGGCCGTCTCTAAGTTCTCCCACAATCATGGAGTTAAGCGGGAATGGTTTAGCCTCTGTCACGCTGTCATTGGGTTCATACATATCATTGACATAGGGCTGTGAGACCGCCTTGTCGACACGAAGCAAGCCATATCCAGTATACATATCCCAACCTGGTTGACCGAGATCCTCAGCTGTTTGACGCAGCAAATTACGCAGCTCATATACACTCAGCGTTGGATTAACACTCCAAGCAAGCGCGGCTGCTGCTGCAACCTGAGGTACCGCCATAGAGGAGCCCTCTTCATACTTATATTGCCCATTCATTGCTGTTGTATAGACGGACCACGGTGCTACCAGATCGAGCTCAGGGCCATAATTAGAGCGCGGTTCCACTTGATTATTGGTGCGCACTCCTCCGACAGCCAGAACACTTGGATACGCCGCAGGATATTTGACGAGAGAACCGTCATCATTTCCAGTAGCAGCTACCAGCAAAACTCCCTTATCCTCCGCATACTGAACCGTCTCCTTAAGGAAAGGATCATTGCGCAGTAATCCTACAGATAAAACGATAATTTTGGCGCCATGGTCTACTGCATACCGTATCCCTTCCCCGAGCTTATCCTCATCGCCAACCCCATTCTTCTCCAGGGCCTTGATAGGCATAATTTTCGCTTTCCACAGCAAACCGCTAACGCCTTTATTATTGTTGCCTGAAGCGGCAATGACACCCGCTACCATCGTGCCATGCCCATTATCATCCTGAGGGGGCTGATTGCGCTGCACCAGATTGATGCCTGGCACCAGGTTGTCTTTAAGATCAGGATGCTCTAAATCAACGCCTGTATCTACAAGCGCAATAATGAGGGAATCATTGTAGTTCACCTGCGTCCATGCTTCAGGAGCATGAATCTGCTCTAGATATTTCTGGCGGCTTACGAAAGGATCGTTCGGCGTGACTGCAGCTGATACCCGTAACACCTGGTTCTCCGTTATGTACTGCACTGCATAGGAATGGCTCCAGCGGTACACCCACTCCGCTTCACTTATTCCAGAGGCTGGCCGGGCAACTAGAATACCAGACTGATAGTCTTGTTTGATTACTTGACTCATGGCTGCAAAATCAGCCTCAGGCTCGCCTTTCCATTTGAGCATCCAAGAGGACGTCTTCTCCGCTCCATCAGAATCAGAATGGTTGGCAGAGGCTTGCTGTGTTGCCATATCGGATAGAAGTGAAGCACCTTGGGGCACTGGAAGGGTTAGCCGAAGAAAGAGTAGAAACAATAATAGGAGGCCGGCCTGTATTATATATCGATTTTTAAGTGTCATATAAAGGTTCCTTGCTGAATAGAGAATGGGTTATCCCTATTTCGTCCTATCTATTGTAACAAAGTTTCCTTGCAAAGTCTCATAGTTAAAGAGATTGTAATTAAATCCACCATTTCGCATTTGGAGCACTTAATAAATATGGATAATTAGCATAAAAAATTAAAAAAAGGCCCCATAAGGGAGCCTTTTAATTGAGATTCAATTTGTTTGCTAGCGGATGAAAAAGTCGTACGGTAAGCTGAAAATGCTTTCGATCACCCCTAGCACAATATGAGGGAATATTCCCAGCGCCAACGTAGCTCCCGCGCAGATCCACAAAGCAATTTGGGCGGGCACCTTCGACTCGAATTCTGACTCATTATATGTGGAGCGCATGAACATTTGTCGAATAACCCCAAAGTAATAGTAGAAGGAAATGACACTTGTTCCGATCAGGATAGCCGCTAACCAATATTTTTGCACTTGTAGCGTTCCTAGCAGGATGTACAGCTTACCGAAGAACCCTCCTGTAACCGGTAACCCGGCGAGTGACAGGATTAGAATAACAGTAGCCGCTGCAGTATAGGGCGCACGATAATACAATCCCGCAAAGGCGGATACCTCTTCGTTCTTGGTCGATTGACTAACCATCATATAGACTGCAATCATCCCTATATTCATGAATAAGTAAGCGATCAAGTAGAAGAAAAACTCAGAGAAATTGGAATAATGGACAATCCCATATTGCGATGAAATCGGCACTAACAAATAACCAGCATTCGCAACCCCTGAGTAAGCCAATAAGCGCTTCATATTCTTCTGTCTAAGTGCAACAGCATTACCGACAATCATCGCAATGGCTGCCAACACAGCAACTGAGAGGAATACATCACTGTGAATGTCGGTCTGAAGAATAGCTCCAAGGCCAAATACGTTGTACAGCACCCGGAAAATAATCGCAAACCCTGCTGCTTTGGATACAACCGCCAGAAATGCCGTGACCGGAGACGGAGCTCCTTCATACGCATCAGGTGCCCATGTATGAAATGGCGCAGCTGCGATCTTAAAGCCAAATCCAGCCAGCAGAAGGAAGAAAGCCAAGTAAATAATCGGCTGGAATTCGCTGAAATTGTCCGAAATCGCCATATTAATATCCACAATATTCGTAGAGCCGCTGATGCCATACAAGAAGGACATTCCGTATAAAATAATCGCAGAGGATACTCCGCCCAAGACGACGTATTTAAACGCTCCTTCATTGGAAGCCATATTCTTCTTGCGCATCCCGACCATTACATAGGAGGTGATGCTTAACAGCTCCAAGCCTATGAACAGCGTGATTAGATCTCCGGAAGATACCATAATCATGGCCCCAAGAACCGCCGGGAGGAAGAAGTAGTAGAACTCGCCTTTGTGTGGAATCTCTTCATCCTTAACCGATCCCAGACTCATCAGAATGATTAACCCTGTAGCGGTCAGCAACAACAGCTTGAATAAATTCCCGAAGTCATCGACCCGGAAGCTTTGGCTTAGCAGTTGGATCGGTTCACCCGATGTAAGCTTATTCGTAACCTCATCGATTGGGTTAATAGCAACGATCTGCAAGCTGACGAACACGATAGATATTGCAATACCCCCGAGGGCGAGCCATCCAATGATATTGCGGTTCCATCTGCTTGGCATGACCAGATCCAGCAAGGAAAGCAGGATCGCGGCTATGACCAGGGTAAGCTCAGGTGCGAGATGGGCCAAGTCGGCCAGTTGTAATCTTTCTAGCTGATCCATTGATCTATCCCCCCACCTTCGCAATACTTTGAATCCATTGGTCAAACCCGCTGACGGTGTAATGAATGGTCTGACTTAATACCGCTGGATAAACGCCCAGTAAAATAATAAATGCGGCTAGTGTAATCATCGGCACCGCTTCGATCAATCTTGCATCCCTGAGCTGCTTGAATGGCTCCGAAATGGGTCCATAGCTCACTTTCATAATCCCTCGTAATACATACACCGCCGTTAGAATAATTCCTAATGTCCCGACAATCGTAATCGCTGGCATGGAATCAAATAATCCCAGGAAGGCCAGGAACTCGCTCACGAAACCGGACAACAATGGAAGACCTAACGAAGCCATACCGCCCAACATCAGAATCCCGCATATGAATGGAAGCGAAGAAGCCAAACCTCCGAGCTGGTTAATCTCTGTCGTCTGTGTGCGCTCATATAAACTTCCTACGATTAAGAACATTAGCGCAGAAATCAGACCATGAGAGATGAGCTGGAATATAGCACCCTGCATACCGATTTCATTAAATGCCGCAATCCCTAACAGGACGATTCCCATGTGACTAATACTGGAATAGGCCAGGATAAGCTTGAAATCCGTCTGGCGGAACGCCAGAATCGCACCATACAGGATGTTCACCACACCTAGAATTGCCAAGCCGACCGCCCATTCCTTCGCCTGTACGGGGAAGAGCAGGATTCCATATCGGATCAATCCATAGGCTCCCATCTTCAGCAAAATACCGGAGTGGATCATTACAACGGCCGGATGTGCTTCCTTGTGCACCTTCAACATCCAAGTATGGAAAGGGAAGATCGGCAGCTTAATGCCGAATGCTACAAGAAGCATGAAAAAGAGCGACCATTTCAGAGTATCACTTAAATAGAAGGGATTATCCGGAATGACTTCTTCGGTCGCATTAACGAACGACTCTGGATCCTGGAACAAGTTTTTACTGATCACGTCAACATTGCCGCTGTAGTAAAAGTTAGTTCCCTGCTCCGTCTCCTGTAAGGTAAAACCAGCTGTATTCACAAGAATCAGAAAGGCCAACAGCATAATCGCCGACCCAATTCCATTGTAAATAAGGAACTTGTTCGCCGCCTTTTCCCGATTCATATATCCCCATATCCCTATGAGAAAGAACATAGGAATGAGCGTAAGCTCGAAGAACAGGAAGAACATGAACAGATCGCGGGCCATGAACACGCCGAACATCCCTATCTCCAGTAGCAAAAACCAAATATAGAATGCCTTCCAACGTTTCTTCAGATGCACCGAGGCTAACGCCGCCATGGCTGTTACAAGCGCAGTGAGGAAAACTAGCGGAAGAGATAAGCCGTCAACGGACATGGTGTAATTAAATTCATAATAAAACTTTTGAAGCTGACTGATCTCTCCTACTTCCTTGTTCAGAGGAACCTGGATCCAGTTCACTTCTTCTGTAAATTGCATTTCATCCGTATCCTGTTTGAAATCAGCGTATAACAACCCCGATAACAATAAAGGGACAAGTGT
>JARBUQ010000128.1 GCA_029239545.1 Paenibacillus sp. | reverse complement strand
CAGAATTACCCTACAGGGGAATTCCCGATTATCGGCATTTCAGTACGTTATTGGAACAAAGATCGTGCGGAGTTAAAAGCGTTAGCCGAGTCGCTTCGGCTTGTTCTTGGCAAGCGGGATGTAGTAGTAAGATTCCTGCCCTTCCATTTGCCATCAGACGAAGAAGCTTCCAAATTCGTAATCGACCTGCTATCAACAAAGGATAAGGATGCTGTGCGCAAAATTCCTGTAGACCGTGTCCAGTTGGTCAGCGGAGTAACACATCCTCAGGACATGCTTGCTGAAGTAAGCTCCTGTGATCTACTAATTGGAATGAGATTGCATTCCTTGATATACGCGGCCTCACAGAGTGTTCCATTGCTTGGAATTTCTTATGATCCCAAGATTAATCAATTTCTGAATCGGTTGAACATAAATGCTTCAGCAACGACTTCCTTTGATGGGGTTGAGTTCAACCCCTCACAGGTAGCACAACAATTGCTTGATTCGTTGGACAATCGAACTTCATGGAAGCTTCAGAAGCATGAGCGGATTGAGCAATTGAAGCAAGAAGCCCAGCGCCCAGCGCAACAAATTATAGCAGCATTACGTCATAAAGGATGAGTCAACCCATGAAGGTACCTATCGTTAACATATTTGGAGTTCCGTTCTCCCAATTGAATATGAAGGATACAGTGCAATTTCTTACAGATGCTGTAGACAGCGGTAGCCCGCATCATATTATTACGGCGAATCCAATAATGGTCATGTCTGCAGTGGAGAATCCCGCCTATCTTAATATGATGAAACGTGCGGAGTTAATCGTACCAGACGGCTCCGGTGTTGTATGGGCTGCCTCTTATGTAGGCAATCCAGTTGCTGAGCGTGTCACAGGAATCGAGCTTATCCACGAGTTATTCGGCATTGGGGAGAATAAAGGTTGGAAGGTTTATTTACTGGGCACTGCTCCAGATGTGATTCAAGAAGCAGCCAGACGCTTGGCCCTCCAGTATCCCAAGCTTCATATCGTAGGAGTGAGAGACGGATACTTCGGACCCGATCAGGATGCAGCAGTGGTTGCTGATATTAAACAAGCTGGCCCGGATATTCTCCTTGTAGGCCGTTCCGTAGAAGGCCAGGAGCCCTGGATTGACAAATACAAGCATGAGCTACAGGTACCGGTTGTAATTGGTGTAGGCGGCAGCTTTGATGTAATATCGGGAAGGACTAAGCGGGCTCCCGTGATATTTCAAAAATTAAAAGCAGAATGGCTTTTCCGCTTAATCAATGAGCCCAAACGGTATAAAAGAATGCTTGCGTTGCCGAAATTCGCAGTGAAAGTGATTCGCGAAAAAGAGAATGTGCAGAAACCTAGATAATCAGCGAGAAATTTGCCCTACAACCGCTTATTTACCCATTTTTAGCTGTGGTGTTTCTGTTCAGCAGGGAGTATAATGTGTCCGTTGGCCTTATAGCCCATGCGGGATGTTGATTCTCGCCTTTATTACTAACAGAAAAGATACAGGGGGTGTAAGAAGACAAATGGAGTTTCTCTACGGTATTGGGTTTTTGACAGCCTGCATCCTTGCTGTTTGCATGACCCCTCTTGTGAAACGGTTTGCCTTCTTCGTCGGTGCTGTGGATAAACCTAATCAACGGAAAGTACATACGCGTATAATGCCGCGTTTGGGTGGATTAGCCATATTCCTTGCATTTGTTGGAGCATTCTTAGTGATTGCACCGGCAATTGACGATTATAATGTAAAAGTAGCTTCTGCCTTATTGATCGGCGGTGCCATTATTGTGCTGGTCGGGGCTTTAGACGATAGATTCGATTTATCCCCTCGTATGAAGTTGGCCGCGGAGATTATTGCAGCTTTCGTTATCGTTTTTTATGGGGACATTCAGATTGAATTATTGAACCTGCCGTTCGGAGATTCGTTTGAGACCAAGTGGCTCAGCATTCCGCTAACCATCTTATGGATCGTTGGGGTAACCAATGCGGTGAATTTGATTGACGGGTTGGATGGATTGGCAGGAGGCGTGTCGGCAATAGCTACAGGCACCATACTAGTAATGGCTATTATTATGGGCAATCCTACGGTTATCGTACTAAGCTTGTTGCTGCTGGGAAGTATTATCGGATTTTTATTTTATAACTTCCATCCTGCTAAGATCTTTATGGGGGATTCGGGAGCATTGTTTCTGGGATTTAGCTTAGCCACATTGTCCGTATTAGGATTTAAACAGGCGACGGTTGTCTCGTTCATCGTTCCCTTGTTGATCCTGGGTGTACCGCTCTCTGATACATTCTTCGCCATTGTGCGTCGCAAAGTGAACAAGCTTCCCATCTCGGTGGCGGATAAGAATCATCTTCACCATTGTTTATTGCAATTTGGCTTCAGTCATCGCAAAACCGTCCTTATTATATATGCCATCTCTTTGTTTTTTGGAGTGTGCGCTATTCTGCTGTCGCAATCCTCGCTGTGGGTCACCATTATCCTAGTAGTTATGATCTTGCTGGTCATGCAGTTAGGCGCGGAAGTCATAGGGATTGTAGCCAAGGGTAAAAGACCGATCATCAATTTGTTTTTGCGGGTTCGTGCGAAGACAACATCCAAGTAAGCAGCAGCTTTGAGCAAGTTTAGAGACCAGTCCTTTAGGGATTGGTTTTTTTTGTGTCCCTTCAATTTTGCGACATCTCTAAAATTTCATGTTTAACTGACCGATAACTAGAATACATGAAACTTTTGGTTCAGGGTCAACGTCTACATGTACAGCAGCCATGTAAATATTTGGAGAGGAGTTCGAAATGTAGTGCGAAGAGCCTGTTCAATAGACGTATCTTAGCTTTTATCCCTTAATCATTAACATTTGCATAATATAAGGAGGAACCGTTTTGAACAAGCGATACCGTAAGTGGACAAGTTTACTTGTTGTAATGTCCATGCTAATCAGTCTTCTGCCAGCGATGTCTGCCTTCGCGGCAACGTCGCGTATTACTATTAACGGATTCTATATTTCGGAGTCCCAGCCGCCTTTGACCAACACGAGTGTGCCACGAATCACTACCAATCCGATCAGCATTCCGGCTACGATTGAGAACATCAGCGATAACCAGATTCAGAGCTTATATTTTGAAGTTACCAATGTAAGCATGGGTGGGCAGCCTGTTGCTGACAAGACTAATAAAGCACAGAAAACCTCACAGTACGATATAGTATTCAACAATGTCCTTCTCTCGGAAGGGCTGAACAAGATTACTTTGAAGTTAGGCGATTCTAATAGCGTATCTTCTGCGCCAGCCTGGGTGTACTACACACCAACGGCGAATTTGGAAACCATCAATATTAACGGTGTTCCATTCGAAGACGGCAAGATGTATCCTGAGAATCCTTCTCAATCAACACTTGTTAATATCGCAGGGAAGGCTCCTAATGCTACAGAGGTAAAAGCCTACCTTGAGGGAGACCCTGCTCCGAAGAATGCTTTCTTCAGCGGAGGGGACTACTTCTTTCTTGCCGATGATATAAATAAGCCTAGCTCTACCGCTTCTTTCCGCTTGCGCCCAGGGGATAACCCGATGACTATTATGGCGGTCAACAATTCCAAAACATATGAAATTCAGAAAAATTTGATTTACGATAATGGAAAGCCATTCGCCTTCAATGCCAAGATTGGGGAGCTGGACGATAATGGGAATCCTGTGGTGGTCGATGGGAATGTCGTACCTTCTCAGGAATTAATCAAAACACCTACTGTTACTAAGCCTAAGGCTAATATCTCCGCTTATTTGAAGAATGATTTAACTGCACTTGGTGATCTGCAGTACAAATTCGTTGAAGTAATGATTGGCGGCCAGAAGTATGGTCCTTATAATCTGGACGGAGCTAATGCAGCACCCAAAGTATTTTCGATATATCCGAGTGTTATCTATAATGGATATTCGGATACGGACATTTTCGTAACAGGGCAGGCATTGTCTGCTGATTCTTTGCTCACGGTTACAGCCAAGACGGGTGTAGCGGTGCAATTTGATCATGACAATAATTCAACTACTGCACTTGTAACTCAATTACCGCCTATCGCACTGAACAGCGCCAAGACGGTTGCTGTATACCGAATACCAGCGGGGAAAATGATTAATACGGAAAGTCCGTATAACTTAGAGATTAAGCAAACTTCCCGAACCCTTCACGATGAGACGTATTCATTAGGTGTAAGTGTAGCAACGGGCATAGTTTCACCAGCTACCGTATCCTCTGTAATACCTTTACCTGCGATTACTTCCTTTGGTGTTCCAGCTCCTGCCACCAACTTGGCAAAAGCGGGAATTTTGCCGCCAACGGCTGGTTTCGATGTTTCAATTAATTCGGGTAATTATGGACTGCAGGTTACAGATGACCAGAACAGAGCGGTTGCTTCTGTAAGCGGAACTATCGCTGGGTCAAACGTTTCATTCCAGATCCCGATTATTCAGACAGAAGGACTGTACAAATATAAAATCACATACAACGGATTTGCAATAACGGAGCGGGCATTTACGATTGGCAGAAAAGATCCCCTTCCACCTAATGTTTTGATTAATGGTCCAGTGGTATTGAACAGTGCAGTTGCTTTGCCGGGTTTTTCAGCAATTCCGCCAACTGAGGTCAACCCTACTACGATTTATTTCAGCGGAGCTAATCTGGGGAGCAGCACTGCCGATATCACTTTAGCAAGATTGGTCGATGAGAATAACTCTGCCAATTTCATTCCTTTAACAGTCACGGATGTCAAGGATACAAGTATTCTATTCACTGTTCCGAGCCAATCCGCACTTGTATCAGGGACGAACTACAAATTATCATTCTCCAAAAAGCTTCGATATCCTGATGGCTCTTCAGGAAGCGACGTTCCATTCGTAAGTGGAGCTACAGTTTCTGAATCTGTCTATGCTTCTGCAGCAATAGGAGTTGCAGCGGTCACCAATGCTGTAATTCCGCAGATGATTCCATCTCAGGTAAGTTCAGCAGCGATTACAGTGAATGGCGTTGGCCTGGCTGAAGCTATCAGACTTTCCTTTGTAGTGACGAATGAAGATGGCACTAATCCTCGTAACGCAACGGTGTTATCAACAAACGTAACGGGCACACAAGCCATTGGGAATTTCACCTCTATTCCGGGGCTTGTTGCAGGCACTTATTTATTGAAGGTGGCCTATAACAACGAAGTACTGGGACAATATCCCTTTGTAGTGGCCGATCCCGCCGCCTCTGGATTATCAGAGATTGGATCGGATATCGTTGTTACTGGTACGAATCTAGGAAGAGATCTGACTTTATTGAAGCTTCGATTCGCACCTAATTCGAATCCTGAGCAATTCGTGGATCAAACAGCAACTGCGATAGATGCTGGACGCCGCGGAGTGTTCGCCAAACCGGTTGGTCTCTCGAATGGCGCTTACTCGGTTTCTGTGATGTACAATGACACCGCCATTGGGAACCCTTTTCCGTATAATGTAAGTGCTGCCGCTACAACGCTTAATGAAGTCGCGGCGTGGTCCAAGCCGAACCGGTATAAAGTTTTTGATTTCTCAGCAAAATTGGATATTCCTACAGACAAGGTTCAAGTGGTAGAATTCCGTTTCTATAATTCGTCCAATGACAATAATCCACCATCCACGTTTATGTTTAATTATGTGGATCCGAACTTGCCCTATGTAGAGGCAGTCAAGCGGTCGGACGGTATGAATCTGGTCGAGGGCGGACGCAATGATATAACTGAGCTCCCGACTTCTCTATCTATTATTACCGATACCAAGACGAAAAAGGTTAACGTGTATTTGGGTAATTACACAACGAACTCACCGATATCAAGGACGTTGGAAAACCCGGATATTCATTCAGTAGGCGGCAAATATGTATTTACGTACGATATTCCCGGCACGATCTCGAATGGAGTTACCAAAGTAACCTTTATACCGACTTCAGACGATACTGTTGTTGCGCCAGATCTGATTGGAACTAAAGCAGGCGAGAATTACTCCGGTCGAAGACAGTATGATTTAACAGTTTCCAATACGCCTTATCTGATAGTGAATAATATCTATGACGGCAGAGTCGTGAAGAATCCTAACCTGGAGATCACTTGTATAAAACCGACGGAGTCTATTGCAACGGGAAGCTGTATCTCAGGCAGGCTGGTGAATATCCCCATTCCGCTTGACTCGCCTAATCCGTATACGGTAGAAGTAATTGTGAATGAGAGCAATGCTAATATTTTGTACCCGGAGCCAACGTTCAAGACATTCTATGTCCAGGTCGGCAATTTCCGTGAAGGCAAGAATACGATTAAGTTTAATGTAAAAAGAAATGGGTCGATTGTCACATCGAGTCAGTATGAGGTGTTTATATTCAGCACGGACGCGTCTGAGTTCTTATCCATTAAACCAATTGAATCCTCGGACGTCATTAAATACGTACCCGGCAAGCAGCCTGAGACTTATTCCACTAACGAAACGTCTATTGCTTTCTCAGGCCAATTCGCTAATGCGAGTGAGATCAAGTTGACGATGAGGAGCAAGGATGAGAATGGTGTTCCTGTTGTCAAATACGACCGCAGGTATAACAACTTCTCAGCCTCTGAGCCGCTGAGTAATAATCCTAATTATTTCAGTTTGTTGAATAGTCCGACGTTCGGGCAGTTCCAAACAATCCCGATCACACTTGCTGCTAAGGGAGAGACCATATTCGAATTTTCGATTACGAACGCATCGGGCATCACTGTAACCCGCAGCATCACGATTAGCCGTGAACCATTGCCGTTTGCTATTAAGTACCCGATTCTCATTACGAATGAAAAGGGCGAGCTGCAAGCCAACATTAACAGCAACTTTATAGAAGTTGAGATGGAGGCTGAGGGTGCAGACAGCGTTACTTTTGGCAAAGAGCAGGCAGTACAGCGTGAAGTATTCGATGAGAATGGAATTAAACGCAAACGTTTCTTCTATGAAATAAATGATTTGAAGGCAGGTAAGAACAGCATCAAGTTTACGGTTCAGCGCGGAACGTCGACGACTAATGCTACCTTTATCTTGTATAACGTAGACACGCCAGTGGAGGGAGCGCAATTCAAGACAGCCCTCAAAAACACAATTACAGCTTTTGACGGTCAGGTTAAGGTTACCTTTCCAAGAGGTACGAACTTCAGCCGGAATGAACAAGGAGCAGTGAATCAGTTCCTAACAGCGGATCGGAAAATCTTGTTCGGAATTGCCAATCAAACAGATGGCCGAGTGGACAAATTCAAGCATCCCACATCTGCAGATGGACAGATTGGCAATCGGAACATACCTGTTATTACAACAACCGGACAGCAGGTTCTTAGCGAACCAACCGGCAAATTCAGACCAGCAGGACCTTTAATCTGGACCGATGGAGGCAGTATTCGTAAGAATGAGACCGACATGGTCAAAGCATTGAGCGGTGGCGGTAGACTGCCTTATGACAATGAAGCCTTTTATGCGAGAAGCAAGGACGATCAAGTTGTTCCGACTGATCGCGGCACAATTACATTGAAGTATGATTCGATTATTCGAGATGACTCCTGGAAATATATTTCCGTCTATCATTTCGATATATATGAAGACTACACCGGCACCACCCAATGGAGATGGAGAAATCTGGGGGGAGTCGTTAATACCTCGAACAATACGATAACCGTTCCGTTTGAGACCTTCGGATATTATCAGGTTATGTACATGGGGAACAGCTTTGATGATGTAACCGGTCATCCCTGGGCCAGGAATGAGCTGGACACCCTGTATGCAAAAGGATTAATGCTGAATAAAGAAGCTTCCTTGTTCGTGCCGAATGATGCGATTACACGCGGGGAATTCGCCACAATGCTCGTTAAGATTTTTGATATACCGCTGCAGTATACGGAGCAAGCGACTTTCACAGATGTGCCTCGTGTTAACATCTTGACCAGATTGTACGATTATAAATACATTGAGACGGCGGCGCGTGCTGGTATTGTAAGAGGCGCCGCATTGGGAAGGTTCTTGCCGGACAGCGCAATCACACGCCAGGATGCTGCGGTTATGATTGCGAGAGCCGCTGATCTTAAGCTGTCCTCTGACTCGACGCTGGATAAGGTGCTGGCTAATCTGCAGAAGACGTTTACTGATGGCGAACAGATCGATATTTATGCACGTACGCCGGTTGAGGCGGTTGCCAAGGCTGGTCTGATCGAGGGAAAAGAAAATGTGCTGCAGCAAGGTCAGAAAAAAGCTACTGTCAGGTTCGATCCGCTCAATACCTTTACGCGAGCAGAGGCTGCTGTAGTAGCTATGCGCGTGCTCCAACAACAGAAGAAAGTACCGAAGTGATAGGAATACGGCTGTCGGCTAACTGGCCGACAGCTGTTTCACTAATCATTTTATTGGAAAATACTTAATAATGACGAATCGTAATGGATGGTTGTATACTAAGCACGTAGACAAGCTTACATCACAATTGTATAACACACATATCAACACTTTTCAGAGCTTGAAGCGCACGGTATACATAAGAAAAAAGTTTTTTGCAAACCGCGCAACTTTTTTCCGCCCTCTGCGTTTAATTAAGTGAAGCAGATAACAGTGACTTACAGCGAGTGCTGATACTTGGGTAATTTTCTCAAATATTACTTTACGCTAGATATCCACCATTGTATAATGTTATAGTGGTGTCACTGTCTCTAGTTTTCTATTATCTTTGTTTACTAGTTTCTGTGACTAAGAGTTACAGACTTTTGATAGTAAATAGCGCTCTACTCTGGGAAGGGGGTGAAACAACCAATGAGTGAATCGAGCTTGAACTTAGAAGTACAATCAAAAACATTGAGAGTTAATCGAGGAGGAGACAAAAAGGTTATGAAGAAAAGCTTATCCGTTCTTGTAGCAGGGGCCATGGTTTCATCCATGCTCGCATCTGCAGTATATGCAGCAGAAACACCATTAGATACACAGGCAAAGTATGATCAATTAGTGGCATTGGGTATATTCGAAGGTACAGGCAATGGCTCAGAGCTTGACGCTGGTATGACTCGTGAGCAACTAGCTAAGATCGTTGCCTTGTTGAAGAAATTCCCAACACCAGCAGTAACATCAACTGGTTACACTGACGTAGCTGCTGACCGTTGGTCGGCAGAAGAAATCGCAGCTGTATCCAAAGCAACTCCTTTCATCATGGACGGAACAGCTCCTAATGTGTTCAACCCTGAAGGTACTGTAACAATTGAACAATTGGCAACAGTATTGGTTCGCGCATTGGATATCAAGGTTGATGCCAGCGCAACTGTAACAGGAACTGTTTCCGATTGGGCGAAAGCTAACGTAGCAGCAGTAGTTAAATTGGGTCTGCTTAATGCTAAGACAGACTACACAACAGACGCAGCTCGTTCCGTTCTTGTAGACGCTACTTATGCTGCTGTAACTGAGCTTGCAGCTCCTAAGGTTACTGAAGCTGTTGCAGTTGACAGCAAG
>JARBUQ010000127.1 GCA_029239545.1 Paenibacillus sp. | reverse complement strand
CTGGAGCCTGTTCCTGGCTCCACCCGCACGGATTCCTTCGGTGCATCGATCGTCCCGCTATTGCAGCCGAACCCAGTCGGAATCCCGCGGTGGATCGCTTCAGAGGCCAGGGAGGCCGCATAACGAAGCCCTTGCTCCACAAGCTCAGGATCAGACACCTGACTCCACATCTGCTCGCTCACTTCGAAATTGACATAGATCATTAACCGATGATCCGAGGTGAAGTCACGCTGATGCACCTGCATCTGCCCGCTTCGTGCAGTCGCTTTCCAATTGATCGCATTAAGCGGATCACCGTAACGATACTGCCGCGCTCCCTGAATAATGAAAGGGTCCTCCAAAATCCAGCGACGCACCGAAATATCCCCTTGCCAGCTATGAGAAGGAAGCGGTATGTCGTCTAAGCCCACGATTCGCGGATACACGAGCAGCCTGACATTCAGCTTCAGAGTTTTGGTGCTCTTGCCCATCCCGAATACATCACCACATGTCAGCGAGACGCTATTCAGATCATAGCAGCCTCGTTTGGAGGCCACGATTCGATGCTTGCGGGTAATGCTTGTGAAGGGCATCAGGGAAAAGAAGCTCTTCTGATTCTGCATCAGGCTCCCCTCCTGAATATCGAAATTATCCTGACGTGGAAAGCGCAAGGATGCGTCCATCAACGATTCAAGACGCAGCCATGGCAGTGGCAGCAGCTTGACGTTTGCTATACGCTCCACAAGCTGCACCTCTTCGCCTTCGTAGCAGGAGCGTTCGCTGAAGTTGCGTGTATAACTCACCTTACGCAGGCCGAACCGATCGAATATACGCCCCTGTATGAACACAACAATGAAAGAAATAAAGACAATCCAGGCAGCCAGCATAAGCGTTAGCTCCGTGCAATCAAGCGATCCTCAGCCGGAACGGTAAGTTCGCTAAGCAGGTGATCGATGATTGCTTCGGATGGGTTGTTCCCCTTGTTGCGAGTAGAAGCCCGGAGAATGAGGCGATGCGCCAATACAGGCTTCGCCATCGTCTTCACATCATCAGGCACGACATAGTCTCGCCCCTGAAGAATTGCATGCACTTGAGAAGCACGAAGCAGCGCCTGACTGCCACGCGGACTAACCCCCATTACGATGTCGGGATGGTTGCGTGTGCGTTCTATAAGCGCGAGCATGTAATCGTACAAATCCTCGTGGACGCTAACCTGTGAGTAGCTATCCTGCGCTTCGGCGATTCGATCAGCCGTTGCAACCGCATTCAGCCCATCCAGCGGATTGCCGGATTTGAACCGCTTCATGATGGCCTTGCCTTCCTCCACGCTCGGATACCCCATGCTCACCTTGATCAGGAAGCGATCCAGCTGCGCTTCCGGCAGCGGGAAGGTTCCCGAGTTCTCTACGGGATTTTGCGTAGCAATAACCATGAACGGGCGTGTCAATTTGCGTGTCTCCCCGTCTATACTTACCTGCGCTTCCTCCATACATTCGAGCAAGCTGGATTGAGTGCGCGGGGTCGCGCGGTTGATCTCATCCGCCAGCAAAATATTGGAGAACACCGGACCAGGACGGAATTCGAATTGAGAGGCCTGCTGATTATAGAAGTTAATGCCGCTAAGATCTGAAGGCAGCAAGTCCGGTGTAAACTGGATCCGCTTGAAAACGCCTCCAACGGAGGCCGCCATAGCCTTGGCCAGCAAGGTTTTGCCCGTTCCCGGCACATCCTCCAGCAGCACATGGCCCGAAGAGATTAACGCGACTAACAAATGATCGATAATACCTGACTTGCCTACAACGACTTTCTGAACGTTTGCTCTGATCTCATCGGCTAATAATTTGATTTCGCTCGTATTCATACCCGAATCATCCTCTCTATAGAAAGCGCTTGTCTCTTCTATGATAGAGGAGCCGGATGCTGATGGCAATGAAAAATGGGAATTCACTTGTTGTTTTGCTTCTATAGTATCGTCAAACTTCAGCTAGCTCCCATAACAAGCTTCAATTCGTTCAACAGCTCTACAGCCTTGCGGACGAATAGATCCCCCGCCTCTGTCTGTAGCCTGCTGTATTTGCGCAGCCGGTTCTCGTATCCGCCCTGCCGATACGCTTCAGGTGTGCATACATATCCGCTGACAGAGCCGTTGGACAGCTCATTGACGATAGTAAGCGGAAATGGCGAGCTGTTCTTAATGGCAAGGCCGAACTCAACGAACTGCTCGGCCGGCAAGCAAACAAGCGCCGCGTCAGGACCAAAGGCGATCACTTGAATCTCGGCATCCGCTCCTACTTCCTCGCTGTGCTCCAACTCTATTGCTTGCCTGGAGAATAGTATCTCTGACCTCGGATACTCGGGCTCAGCTTGAAGCACACGACGAGCCCAGGCAAGCTGTTCCTCAGTAGGCCTCCTGAACCGGATCGGTACGAAAGCACGCCTGATATGCAGTTCCAGACTCGTGCTCGGCTTCACCTTTTCCCGCACCTTGATCGCCTCACCTGCAAGGATGCGGCCCATCGTTTTGTAATGCCGGGTACGATCCATGCCTGTCCGCCCGCTCACGTCGATATGATTGATGTTCCCGCTCGCTCCCTGAAAAAACAAACTTACCACTTGCTCTCCGAATACACGCTTGAGCGTTCTGCTCAGTTCGCCGGGATAATCGCCGCTGTATTCCAGGCCGCCAACCACGTCGGCATGGCAGGCATAGTTCGTAACAATCCCGATTGGGTTGCCATCCAGATCGTCAATCCGGATAACGGATACATCGGGATCGATTGGCCCTTCCGGTCTGACGATCTCAGGATTGCCCACTCCCGGATTCGTCTGGACCGTACCATCGCGCATATGGAATCTGCGATTGAAGGCGATGCCGTCCTCCGCACCCAGTCCGAAGCCGATCCGGGCTTCCCTACGGTTGGCATGGGCAATCGCCGCAGCGTCTGCCGCCTTTTGCACGATCCATTGCAAATACGGCTCATCCACCGCTTTTACGTAGCTTGTTTCTATTGTCGGTCCCGATGTATGGGCATGCGTAGCCGAAATAATCACATGCTCGCCTGGAATCCCAGTCATCGTGTGGACCCGGCTGCGAACAGCTTCTACCTCTCTTCTGGCGATATCGACAGCATCCAGAACGAGAAAAGCGAGCGTAAGCCGCTCTGTCTCCAACACCAAAGCTTTAACGTACAAATCGTCCTTGATTCCAGTCGAATGCCGTTCCACACCTGCCCCCGGAATCGGACTACCCAGTGAGGGCGTAATCACGATCTCACTCATACCGCATCGAATCATCCACTAACTCCCCTTTGCAATGGCTTTCCGAAATACACGTTTTACAACAGCAGCACCATGCCACCTGCAATGGGCACCAGTACCATGGCTGTCTTCAGAAATAAAGTTGGAGCACGCTTTGTAAACTTGGCTCCGATGTATGCACCCAGCATAACACCTGCCGTCACTTGAACTGTCAATTCGATATTCAGGTTGCCTAGGCTGAAATAACCAACGCCTCCTCCCAGAGCGATCGGGATAATGACCAGCATCGTCGTTCCGGCAGCCAGTCGCACGGACATTCCAAGCAGCATCATCAGCCCGATCTGGATAAACGGTGTCGATCCGATTCCGAACATGCCCGACAACAAACCTGTAACGATGCCTACGCAGCAAGACAACAGCCAGAATCGCGTACCTGAGGACAACTGAGCTGCACCGTCCACTGTCCGTCTCCTCGATACCAGGTACATGCGAAGCCAGAGTGCCAGTCCGGATAACATCAGCATGCCGGATGTCATATATTTCAATTGATCCTCAGGCAGAATAACAGAAAATCTCGAGCCGAACCATGCCCCGATCACCCCTGCGCCGCCTACGATCAGCCCTGTTCTCAGCACAGCATTCCCTTCACGATAATGGCTGATTGCACCTGACAAGGAAGAGAACACCATAGCCGACAGCGCCGTTCCCAAAGCCATATGTATCGGAAATCCGAATACGACCGTCAGGATGGCGATAATAAAACCGGAACCCCCTGCTCCGACGAAGCCCAACAGCAAGCCTACTGCCATCATAGTGAATACAACAGAGATCATCATAACCTGCTTCCTTGCATTTTTGCCCCTCCTCCGTTTGGTTTCATTTAAACATCTATAAGTTCATGACGTCCAATGTATTATTTCTATACTTTCGATGTTATTATGTAATGAATATTCACAAAAAGAGGAAGCACCTGAATTACGACGCTTCCTCCCACTACTCTTATTTGATTGCACCTGCTTTTCTAAGATCTTCTGTATACTTCTCAAATAATTCCTTAGCTTTATATTTGGTTAATAGCTCTTCTCTGTACATCGACCAATTTTTCCCCGATTTGTCGTCAAAAACAGCTTTTGAGAACAGCTCATTCTGTCTTTTACGGAATCCGGTCAGATCAAATCCTTGTGGTGCAGTCAGCGTTGCCCCAATATAAGGATTCATAGGGAGCGAGGTCAAAAACTTAGCTATATTCCGGTCTCTATCAGTCTCCGTTGGATCTAGGACAGTCAAACCCATTTGTTCAGGTGCATCCGGCGTGAAGAAAGACCATATTTCCAGAAAATCCCCTTGCTTAGTAACATCTTTGTCATAAGCCTCCAAGTTTAATTTGATCGTTTTCCCTTCCTTCGTGTAATGCTTTCCCTCTTCACCGTAGTGCGTCAGCAGATAACCCTCTTCACTCGCCAACCAATCCAGTATCGCTACAGAACGTTCGATATTTTGCGGATTTTTCTCCGCAACCGATTTTGCGAATAGGAAGGGAAAGGACGGACCTGGTTTGGAACCCAGCGGCGTATCCGGGAACATCGTAAATGGTTGCCAGTCCGCATTCGGATTCAGTTGCCTGGATCGGAATTGAATGCCCTGCTGATTGTTGTCATAAGCAAAATTTTTCGTTGCTGACATTACAACCCCTATTTTACCTTGAATGGCTTTCTCGATATGCTGGGGACTTTTGTTCAAATACCAGTCAGGATCGACGACTTTCTCATCAATCAGCTTGGCTACGTCATTGAGGACCTCCTCCATCTTAGGGTGCATGCTGCCATCTACCAACTGATTGTTCTCAATGAAGGAAGGGAAGATGAGACCGTGCTTGATATACTCTGGCCAGTCATAGCCTAGATTAAGCCCCGCGCCAAATGTGGAAAATCCGTAAGTGTCCTGTTTTCCGTTCCCATCCGGATCATTAAAGGTAAACGCTCGCAATGCCTTTATATAGTCCTCATAATTGGTCGGTACTTTGAGCCCTAGTTTGTCCAGCCAATCCTTGCGGATATAATACGCCCGGTATACAGAATTTTTGTTGTATGGAAGGGGGGCACGGAAAAATTTACCTTGTGACTGATAGCCTGTTACTTCTTCCTCAGATATCCAATGTTTGTAATAGTTCGGCATGGTAGCCGGAGTTACAAATTTGCTTAATTCAGCGAGCAAGCCGTCAACAGCAAGCTTTTGTCCTCCATCTGCATTTCCATCTCGCCACATATCTGGCGTGTCAGAAGCGAACAGCGCATTCATCTTGCTGTTGTAGTCGGAACCTAGTGTCATATAAGACACTTTGAGTTCGACGTTAAACATCTCTTCAATCTTTTTTTTCACAAAATCTTTTCCGTTATTTGGTAAATTTGCATTTGCCGGAGCCGGTATGAACCAGTTCAAAGCCAGCTTATCCATCGGTTTCACATTTTTGCTTCCTTCTGCTCCTTGTGAGCTAGAAGGGATAGGTGAGTTTGATGCTGATGAATTGTCCTTACCTCCGCATGCGCTTAACAGCACAGATGTAAGGGTAACCAGTGCAAGCCCGCTTTTCAACATCTTTAATTTGATCATTGTGACCCCTCCGTATTATTAGTTTCCTCATTTACAAGCTCCATGCTAGTATGCAAGCCCCAACAGTACAACAATCTCAAGTTACTTCCGCAATTATGTAGCAAAAGATAAGTAGGAGGATTCAAAAGATAAGCGCTTTCTTAGTACTGTCGTGACTCACACAAAGCTATTGACTTTGATTTCTTCAGAGCATCAGAAAGCTAAACTTATCAGCCTCTACTACTCTTTTACCAAAGCTGCAATATCATCAACCCATAGACTGCCTCCACTAATGGCTGAGTTATCATGTGAAATAACTACCGTTAACTCATGGTCACGGGCAAGCGGTGCTGTAAAGTCGATGGAATAGGTGGACCACGAGGTCCCGCTAAGGACTAAACTGGCAAGCACCGTACTGGTCGTCGTATCGATTACCTGCACACGCCCTCCACTTGCTGAACCATTTGTCTTAGCTGCTACAGTGAACGTATGGTCTTTTCCCGGCCTATAACCTTTCCATTGATAAACTAGCTCCTGTGGAGCACCGCCAGTCGCTGTTGCAAGATGCACGGACCGGAGACCAGAAGCATGCTCAGTCGTAACAACTTCAACATTCCCGCCAATGGTTTGTAAGCCTCTTTTCCAATACAACGGTAATGTCGCATCCGATGGTTGAGCAGATTCAAAACTGCCGTTCGGAAGATGAGAGCCGTTTAAATAGGGGTATGTCTGCACATCATCGAATATTGCCGCCCCATCGGTGTAGACCCGTACCCGAATATCATGATCGGCTGCTAAGGGTGTTGCTGCAGTAAACACATGACTTGACCAAACTGAATCCGAAAACTGTACCGATCCTAGCTGTACAGAGTCCGTATAATCGTATACATCTGCCGTGACGCTAACACCGGCAGCAGCTTTCCCCTTAAGGTGAACGCTATACGTTGTGTTTGGTTCGTAGGCCGTCAACTGCTGCTCCAATCCTTGATCACTAAAGCCGTTACCAGCTATGGTTACCGCCCATTGCCCTAACCCGGTATCTGCTGCCGAACTGCGATATACGGTCTCCGAAACCGATTGATATCGCTGCCAATGCGCGGGTAATGTTGCATCTAACGGGTCCCTATCCTCGAAGCTTGTATTGACAGCTTTATTCCTACTCCATTTGGCCATAAAGCTAGCGATGTAAGGATTGCATGTAAGAAGCTCGCAGATGGCACTTGAAATGTCCGTTACGGTTTGATCGAATTGTGCATAATTAGCCCAGAAATGATAGCTAACTGAAGGGCCGGTAGTCGGTAACTGGTGATTACTAGCCGAGATCAGCGGAGCTGTTAAGCTCTGATTCCACATCACATCTGTAAGGGTCCGAGTAAACTTGAGCATATCTGATTCGTCATACACTTGACCGTGCCGATATGCCTCAAGAAGGGATGCAGCCGTCAAGCTTGCGTGGGATGTATCTTCATTTGGGTATACGGTGAGATAATGTCCCAAATCCCACTCACCCATAATATTCCAATAATCCCACAGGTAAGCATCTGTTCCCAGCTCCGCATTTAATGGATGTGCCCGAATTGTGGACTTGAAGGCACGATTCATATCATTCGCCCTGCTCAGATATAAAGGTCGATCGGCTGCAAAAGCCGGTGCAGTCGCTGTAGCATCATGCAGCAGGTACAACATACGAGAATAACTCAAATATTGGTTATGTGCCAAAGTTCTACCCGGAAACCACTCTGTGCTTAATCCATTAGGGATTGTATAAACACCTGTTCCATTATTATTCCCGTCACTACCCGTGAGTTGTTTCCAATAAGGATCCCACTTGTGTACAAAATTCTCGGCAATAAAGTTACGGAACATATCGGCATAAGTTAGATACTGAGCGTGCAGAGATGGGTCATTGTAAACCGCGTTAACAAATTTGAGGAGCGGGTTAGAAATATTCGCTTCGTGAACCATTTGCTCCCAGAGTTGACCGCCCATCACCTGGGTCACGTACATCTTATCACCGTTCGAGCCCGTATCAATGGCCAATTCCATGCGCAAATCGTGACCGACTACAGAAGGAGCATCAAAGTAGATAAATTTGATTCTTAATTGGCTACTGTCCGTAAAGGTTTCACTTGCTAAAATTGTATTCGTCGTGGCATCTATGGCGCGAATCGTTCCAGTTGTCCCGGACGTTACCTTGGCCGTCGCAGCCATTGCGTATTTTGTACCCGGCTTATAGTTATGCAACTGCTGGGAAACAGCTGGAGCATTAGTCCCGTTATGGATCAGTTCCATGGCCAATCCTGCTCCGGCCAGTCCTATATCGGCATAATTAATCTGATGCGCTTGAACCATATTCGTGTTCTCTCGTTCCCAACCTGCCGCATCATACGTCAACCGTTTAATGGCAATATCATCGAAATACGCTATGAATCCTATAGGCATCCAACTTGTTTGAAATAATCGCATTCGAATTGTTTTACCAGCGACATTGGGTGCCGTATAATCAAAGCTATACGATTTCCAAGTCGTGCCGGAGGTGAAGTTTTTAGTAGCAAGAACGACATTGTCCGTCACATTGAGAATCTGAACGGTGCCATTCGCGATTGTGCTTGAACTTTTTCCCCAGAAACTTACCCTATACTTGGACCCGGGAACATAACCGAGATCCTGCTCTGCGACTTCCCAACTCGTATTGTCTGTCTTGATCGCCAAAGCCTTAGAGCCACTATGAACATCCCCTGAAGCACTGGTCAAGTATATATTACTCGCATTAGAAGAATGCCATCGCTTCCATTGATCGGCCATTGTCGCATCTCCAGGTTTGGGTGTTTCAAAGCCGCCGTTAGCTACAGAACCGATATCTATCTGTTTAATTGTAATGTTATCAAATCTTGCTTTAAAACCGATCCAATCGTAGCTTTCCAAACCGATCCGAAGCTGCAAGGTGCCACTCGATGGCGCTTTGAAATTAAACACATAGCGCTCAAAGCCCACGTGATGTGATTTATTTGAAGCCATAACCTGACCTGTTGTAATATTATAGATTTCGATTCTCGCCTGCGTATGCTCGTTCTCTAACCCCATAAATCCTTCAACGACGTAATTATTCATAGGAATATAGCTGAATTCTTGAGTGAATCTATTTTCATTGACACCATCACTCTCGATAATGGCTCCAGCCGATCCTTCTAATGCATCCCCAACACTGATGGAACGATAGGTAGCCGTTGAGCTGCCCTCACGCATCCATCCGTCAGGAATTCCATCCAAATCAGCATCGAGTTCAAAAGAATGATTAGTTAATAGTTGAACGGCTCCCGGCTGAGCGTCACCAATACCGAAATTCGCATTTTTCATCTGATTATGTGCATAACGCAAGTCTGGCCAGCCTTTATAGCCGTCTCCATCGTGATCCTGCGTATTCGACAGCATCATACTCCCTTGCTCGGTTATTTTGTCCAGCCACTCCTTGTTTCCGGTTGCATCATACATGTTCATATAACCTTCCAAGGGGTAATATTGACCCCAACCGAGAGTCCCTCCTTCCCGTTGGTCTGCATACCACATGCCATTGTTGACGCCTTGGTCAGTAACCACAAAACGATCCAAGCTTCTGTCTGCACCTAGAGCCGTTGAGGAGAATAAACCTGTGATCAGCATTAC
>JARBUQ010000126.1 GCA_029239545.1 Paenibacillus sp. | reverse complement strand
CGCATTCGTGCTTCCTCCAGGCTGAAGAAAGGGAGTGTAGAGTGAACAAGAATCAATCCAATGGACTATTTGTACAAACAGCTGCAGCTCCTAAGCTCCCAGTCCCTCGCAGGACCAAGAAACTGAAGGATCGGCTGTGGAAGGAACGGTATTTATTCCTGCTTTTAATGCCTGGCTTGCTTTACTTTATCGTTTACCGTTACGTTCCTATGCTTGGCAACATTATCGCCTTCCAGAATTACAGCCCGTTCCTGGGATTCTTCGGTAGTGAATGGATAGGGCTCAAACATTTCAAGACGATCTTTAGCGACCAAGAAGTTATAAGGGTGTTATGGAATACGATTTATTTATCCTTCTTACAGATCGTGTTTGCCTTTCCTATCCCCATCGTACTGGCGATCATGCTGAACGAGGTTAAGAATGAGCGTTACAAGCGTATTGTTCAATCCATTTTGTATTTACCGCATTTCTTATCTTGGGTTGTTGTAATCGGAATTGTTACCATCTTCCTGAAGACAGAGGGTATCGTTAACAAGATCTTTTCGCCTCTTTTTGGAATGGAGCCCATCTCATTCCTGCAGGAGCCCGGATGGTTCATGCCGCTGATCGTTCTGGAAGTCATTTGGAAAGAGGCCGGATGGGGGACGATAATATTCCTGGCAGCATTGTCGGGCATCAGTCCAAGCCTGTATGAGGCGGCTGTAGTCGATGGAGCGAATCGTTGGCGTCAGATTTGGCACATTACGCTTCCGGCACTGCGCAGCACCATTGTCATATTATTCATTCTCCGTCTGGGCAGTGTGCTGGATTCCGGCTTCGAACAAATATTCCTGATGCTGAATCCATTTACGATGAAAGTGGGGAATGTACTGGACACCTACGTGTATTTTAAAGGAATTCAGCAAGCAGACTTTAGCTTCGGGACAGCCGTTGGGTTGTTCAAAAGCATAGTCGGTCTCGTTCTTATCCTGGCTGCTAATAAGATGGCTAAAAAATTCGGAGAAGATGGCGTTTTCTAATCAAAAGGCAGGTGATAATCTATGTATAATCAGAAATCAATATCCGAGCGCTTGGCTGAAGGAATTAACATTGTAGTGTTAGGCTTGTTGGCTCTAGTCATGCTTTTTCCTTTTTACTACATTTTCGCTGTATCCTTTACTTCTTATGAAGAATATGCAACGAAAGAATTAATACTCTGGCCCGGGAGATGGGTCTCGGACGCATACACTTACATTCTCGCTTCCAAAGAGTTTATTCATTCAATTGGGGTAACGATCTACATCACTGTAGTAGGGAGCCTGGTCAATTTGATTTTGACAGCGACTATGGCCTATGCTATAACTCGAAATATATGGGGTCAAAGAGTTTACTTGTTTCTTGTCTTATTCACTTTCATCTTCAGTGCAGGAATGATCCCGACCTATTTGATCGTCAAAGCGACAGGCTTAATTAATAGCTATTGGGCCCTTATTATTCCAGGTGCAATCAATTCATTTAATTTAATTGTGATCCGACAGTTTTTCTTGAACATTCCAAGCGAGCTGAATGAAGCGGCATTAATCGACGGGGCGAATGATCTCCAAATCTTTTCCAAAATCGTCGTGCCTTTATCCAAGCCAGCCTTTGCAGCCTTCGGATTGTTCTATGCAGTAGGACACTGGAATACTTACTTTGCAGCCATTCTGTATTTAAATGATCCGTCCAAATGGACGGTCCAGGTGATATTACGGCAAATTGTAATTCTAAACGACACGACCAATTCCTTAGCGTCTGCAGCACGAGATGCGGCACGACAAGCGAATCAGCCTCCAGGCGAGACGATCGGAATGGCGGCGATTCTGTTAGCCACCTTGCCCATCTTAATCTTATATCCCTTTCTGCAAAAGCATTTTGCGAAAGGGGTGATGCTCGGCTCCGTTAAGGGTTGATCGCACGCGTCAGCTTAGTTAAGACAAACGATTGCAAGGGTGTCAATGGCAAACTGAATAACTACTTTTGGGAGGACTCATACAAATGAAAAAGTTACTGGCAGTAGGCCTGGTTGTCAGCTTAGCTACAAGCTTGGCCGCTTGTTCGACGAGTACCAAAAAACCGGAGCAAGGAGCGGCTACCTCACCTCCGCTTGCAAACAGCATGGACAAAAAGATATCGATCTCAGCTATGTCGGGAACATGGCAATCTCCGGTTCCGAATGCAGAGGGTGAAGGGCTTAACAAAATTAATGAGAAGTTCAACGTCACCTATAAACCGCAGTTTGTCCCCTACGATGAGTACGCAACCAAATTGCCGGTAGTTATGGCAGCAGGAGATTTAACAGATGTGATTGGGATGGAAGCGGCGGATGCGAATTTCGTCAAGTGGGCCAAACAAGGTGCCTTCCTCCCCCTGAATGATTATATTGACAAGTATCCAACCTTGAAAGCGGTTCCTAAGAGCGTGTGGGATGCTGTAACCATCGATGGGAAAATATACGCAATTCCACAATTTTTTCCTGCCAAATATGGAAAAAAGCCTTTGATCCGTAAAGACTGGCTGGACAATCTCGGTCTGAAAATGCCTACAAACTATGATGAGTTGAAAAATGTGGCAATTGCCTTTACGAAGAACGATCCGGACAAGAATGGAAAAGCGGATACTTATGGGATAGGCTTGGCTAAGCAAATCGTATATGGCACTCACATGGGAGCAGGCTGGGATTCAGCTTGGTACCATAAAAATGAGCAAGGCCAATTGATCCCAGGTGTTATTTCCGAAGGTTTCAAGCAGCAAACACAGCTATTGGCGGATCTATATAAAGAAGGTGCGATTCATAAGGATTGGGCTGTATCAAAGACAGCCGATATCCGTAAAGATTTCTTCGCAGGCAAATACGGTATTTGGTATGAGCAGCCTTACGACATCTCGGAATCACGCTTCAAGTCGATGAAAGAATCGATGCCTGGAGCAGAGATCGCGATTATTCCGCCATTCAAGCAAGAGGATGGTCAGCAAGGATTTATGGCGCTCTCAGGCTACTATACGATTACTGCCTTGAACGCCAAGGTGAAGGGTGACGAGGATAAAATTCATCGCATCCTGCAAATGCAAGACTACTTCCGCACCTTCATCCCTGTGAATCAGCGCAACCCGCAAAACAAGGAATTTGACTGGCAAAATGGCGGTGAGGGAAAAGGTTATACAATGGTTAACGGAATTGCTGTTCAAAGCACAGAAGTTCCTGACAGCCGTCCTAACAACTATATGTATGCTCCCTACTGGGCTCCGAATGACGAGGCGACAGAACCGGGCAATGTATTGGCCAATCCATTCGCCAAAAGCTTCGGTACCAACGCAGTAGAGATGTTGAAAAATACGAAGTTTTATGTGGATCCCGTTAATCGGATTCATTCTGAAGTACTGTCTGCAAAGGGATCCGAATTGAACTTGCTGACTCAAGAATGGCAAACGAAGATGATCGTGGGTCAGGAGCCGATATCCAATTGGAGTAAGATGGTTGAGGAGTTTATGAAAAAAGGCGGAAAAGAAATGATCGATGATGTAAACAAAATTTTACAATCAACGGGCATTAAGGGAGAATGGAAGTAAGTTGCTCAAGTCAAAGAAGGGGGAGCCTGCTCCTCCTTCTTTGTTTCCAATAATGGAAGGAGAATGGACAATGGATCTGAACTGTTCAGAGTTTGAGAAGAGGGCGCATGCCGGGAGAGAGCTGGGGTACATTGAGGATTATCCCGAGCGAATCGATTTTCGCATCAATCCATTTCTGGAGTACTTGGATAAAAGAAGTGATGACTATCTAATAGCAAGGAAGAAAGGGGTCAAAGCAGTTACGACACCCGATGAAGCAAAAACGTATCAATTGAGCGTGAGAGAGGCTTTCAAGCGATGTGTCGGTCCGCTTCCAGAATGCACGGCAGGTGTGATGGAGGTGACTGGAACGATTGATAAAGGAGACTATTTGATCGACATTGTTCGCATCGAGTGTCTGCCAGGGGTGTTTATATCGGCGAATTTCTATTATCCCAAAATGATAAACAAACCAGGTCCGGCTATCTTGTTCCCCTGCGGTCATGCAGGAGAGGGTAAGGCTAGTCCTATGTATGTTTCGTTCGGCGTGGAGGCTGCCCAGAACGGCTTTAGTGTATTAATTTACGATCCGATCGGGCAAGGCGAACGAAGAATTCTCGGTACAGGAATAGATGGAGACTGGTTGAGCGCAGTAGACGCGCACTGCTTGATTGATCGCCAGCTTAGTGCCATAGGCGAGCATCTGGCAGCGTATATGATAGCAGAGAGCTGTCGTGCGCTCGATTACCTGCTAAGCCGCACAGAGGTAGACCCTGATCATGTAGCCGTATCTGGCAACTCCGGCGGGGGTATGATGTCCGCCTATATGGGCGCCTATGATGACAGGATCAAGGCAGTTGCACCTTGTTGTTATATCACGGAGCTGCGTGCTTTGCTGCAGCGAATTTTAGCCCAGGATGCCGAACAATGCACACCCGGGTTTATGGAGAACGGCTTGGATTTATGCGATTTGATTACAGCTGCTGCACCTAAGCCTTACATGGTCGGGGGAGCATTATACGATTTTTTCCCGATCGAAGGTTTGCGTAATGCAATGGTTGAAGCTAAACGAATGTATCGTTTACTTGGGGCAAGTGATCAAATTCATTCCCATATAACGTCCAAGGGACATGGGATGTGGGTCGATACCCGTTTGGCGGTGATACAATTCCTGAGTCAAGCATTCAATATTCCCTTCAGGGGAAATGACGCTGTAAATTATGAAGCCCTCCCTAATGAGAGCGAGCTTTGTGGAACGGAAAGTACAGGGGACATACAAAGCTACATAGCACAGCGGGCGCAAATGTTGTATAACGAGCGCAGAGCTGAATCTAAATCACTCCATTCCCCGGCTCAAGAGGTTAGGGAACAGCTTATTGATTGCTTGAGATTGAAGCCCCGATCCGTTGCAGGTATCCCCCGACTGGTGGAAACCAACCCATTGGAAAGCTCTTATACTGGGTGCACCTCAAGAAAGCTATTGATAGAAACAGAGCCAGGGATGTTCATTCATCTCCTGTTGGTCGAAAAACTGGATAACCTTTCTTCCTCAAACCGATTATGTGTAATTGTAGCTCCGATCGAGGAATCTGGTCTTTTAACTTACCCGCTAGATCCTGCATATTCCTCGTGGTTATTCGTGCAGCCCAGGGGAATTGGGAGCGGCTCCATGCTGCCTGGAACGAATTTCGGTATGTTTGACTTAGAGACAGCCAGCTGTTACTATGCTCGATTATTGGGTGAGACCCTGCAAGGAATGCGAGTGACCGATGTTGTCTCCGCGATACAGTTCATTCAAGAGCTGCCCGAATATCAGCTTAGCTGGATCACCCTGTCCGGCACTGAGGAGCATGCACTAACGGCTCTTTATTCGGCAATCATTGCGGGGATTCATGATGTAGATCTTACTGGACTTTTGGATTCGTTCCAATCGTTTTCTACTGAAACCGTTCATACCTGGGGGCATGCGATCTTTGTGAGCGGGTTAGGCATTAGCGTCGATATCGATGAACTGCTTGCGGAGCTATTGCCCGGCAGTCTAAAGATTCGTAGCGTATTAGACGTACGCAAGCAGAACGTTCTTCAAGAGGGAAAAGAGGAATTGAAGCATGGTTGATTATCGTTCTACCATTCTGGAAGGTGTACATCGGGCGATCGGTAACACTCCAATGATTCGCTTAAGTCGATTAACGAAAGATTTGGAAGGGGAAATTTACGCCAAGCTCGAATATTTGAATCCAGGCTTCAGCAAGAAGGATCGCATTGCTCTCCAGATTGTGGAGGAAGGAGAGCGGGAAGGAGCTCTTCAACCGGGACAGACTGTAATTGAGCTGACAAGCGGCAATACAGGTACGGGGCTTGCTATCGTATGTGCGATCAAGGGGTATCCCTTCGTAGCCGTAATGTCCAAAGGCAATTCCATGGAGCGTGCCCGGATGATGCGAGCTTTGGGCGCTGAAGTAGTCCTGGTGGATCAAGCAGTCGGGTCTGTGCCCGGTCAAGTGTCGGGAGAAGATCTGGCGCTTGTTGAACAAGAGACTGAACGTCTGGTGAGAGAGCGCGGTGCATTTCGGGCAGACCAATTCCATCATCAGGGCAACTTGCATGCACATGAGCAGCATACCGCAGAAGAAATTTGGGAGCAGACCGCTGGCAGCTTTGATGTATTTCTTGATTTCGCCGGCAGCGGAGGGACGTTCGCTGGCTGTGCCAAGCGGCTGAAGACGTACAAGCCTTCGATACGCTGTTACCTCGTTGAGCCGGCTGGTGCATCTATTATGGGCAGCGGACATGCGATACAACCGAATCACCGTATACAAGGCGGCGGTTATAATATGGAGCTGCCCCTAGTTGAACGGGAACGGATCACCGATTATTTGACGGTAACAGACGACGAGGCGATGGGTGCCTGTCGCAGACTTGCCAGGGAAGAGGGGATTTTCTCCGGCTTCTCCTCAGGGGCAAATGTAGCTGCAGCGCTAAGGTTACTTCAGGAGCGTGAGAAAGGATCGCGCATTGTGCTGACTATCAATGATTCTGGTTTGAAATATCTTAGCACCGATCTGTACGAGTGATTGCAACCCAAAAGCCTGCCCAAGCGAGAAGTCGTCGACTCGCGGGCAGGCTTTTGGGTTATAGAGATACTTAACGCATCTCATTTTTACGAAACTCGCTTGGTGTGAAGCCAGTGAACTTTTTGAACATCCGGTTGAAGGAATTAATGTTCTGATAGCCTACGAATTGTGCCGCGTCTTGAATACGAATGTCAGGCTTAAGCAGCAGCTTCTTGGCTTTATTGATTCGCACAGAATTAACGTAATCTACAAAGTAATTACCTGTTTTCTCTTTGAAATACGTAGATAAGTAGCTGCGGGAAATATTCAGCTTATCCGCGACAGCATCCAGCGTAATATCCTTGTCATAGTGCTCTTCAAGATATTCATAGACGAAATGAATAATATGATCTCGTTTGTCCTTAATCTCTCTTATGAGCAGGGAGGAGCTCTGGATCATGGAAGCCAGTAAGGCGTCTGCTTCCTCATAAGTATGACACTTCTGCAATTCGATGAGGGTATGACGCACGAAAGTGTGGTCTATGCTTCGCTGTTGAAGGTTTTTCTGTGTGCGTAGCGCGATCGATTCGATGAATTGCAGGACGCTCTGAGCGCTTTCGTTGCGCTTTCTCATTCTCCCCAGCACCCGTCTCACCAGTTGGAGCACGACCGTGTCATTCCCACTGTACAGATTAGCATCCAATTCCTCTTCTTGCGCTTGTGATAATCGAATCTCCTCATCCTGCTTCTCGTTATCCATAATAATCTGAGTTTCATCATCGAATTTACGCATTTTAAGCTGCTCGAGACCTTTTTGATAAGCTTCATTCCAATCCTCTGTACCGCCTGAAGCTGTGATCGTGAGAAAACAATATTCTCTCTCCGCCTCAAGCACATGATTGATTTGCTCCAGCGTAAGTTTTATATTCGGATCGGCCATCTCTGTGAACACGATCGACAGGATTTGGTCGTTTTCCATCTGGAAGGTCAAGGAGTCTGAGTAAGTCTCGCTAATAATCCGATTCACATATTCTCTGATGAACGAGGTTGCGCGCTCCTCATCCACCTCCAGACGATGCAGCATAGATTTATAGTTTACCTGGAACAAGAGCAGAACGAATGGCCGATCCGATGGAATCCAAGTCGAGCTGTCTCCATTCTGATGCCGTATCTTCTTCAATACGTTGGAGTATGCGTAGTATCGAAGCAGAGACTCCTTCTCCGACATGTCCTGATGGATATCCCTGCTTGTTTTCAGGATGTCGCTTATTTTGTCATGAATAATATTAAACTCCTTGATTCCACTTTCCCAGGGCAGAGGGGTGTTCCACTTCTGAATAGAATCAATAATTCGCTTAACAGGAGTATTAAGACGAACGCTAAGCAGGAAGGAAGCGACTACACTTATCGCTATCGTCAGGATCAGCAGCAGCACGAACGAGAAGTTCCAGCGAACTTGACTGGAGATCGTAGTGTCCGGGATCATGTTAATATAGATGAAGCCGCTTGCGCCTTTCATGTAGAAATAGTAGACACCATCTTGTTTGACATAACCTGAATTTCCCTCAAATAGGGGTAAAGTAACTTGTTGAGAACTGGAAGATGTGAAGATCTGTTGATTACGCGCATTCAGGATATAAAAATTATCATTGATCGAGTGATGCAGCTCCGCATACATCAAATCCGCATTCGCCATCGCAATCAGGTAAAAATTAGGAATCTGATCGTTCTTAACGACAATAGGGATTAATGTACGATCGCCTGACCGACCTCTGTAATCTTGCTCTCCGAAGGAGGAGGCTGGGAGGACATGGAACTTGTAAGGCTGCACAAATTGGTCGTTCCAGAAGGAGGCGCTATAATCTGCACTGTTGTAATAGCGGTCGTACATGGTTGAAATATCCGCTCCACGGCTTCTCTCCAGAGCGAACCCGGTATCCTTGTACATCAGCATAAGATTTTCGAGATACAACAGCCGGTTGGACAAAAACATCTGCAGCTTCTGCATCGTTGAAACCGCATTCACATAATCAATTGATTGTCCCTGCACCTTCTGCAATTCCGGATCCAGTGAGAAGGTCAGAACTGAGCTGTGGATCATGGCGATCAAATTCTCATAATTATCCGTCGTATTCTTCAGATTGAGCGTGTTGTATTTGATCAACTCTGCTTTAATGCTCCCCCTGTAGAAAACAACAGAAAACAAAATAAACGAGACCAAGAGAGCAATGATGATAAGAAAACTGACTAGAAGTCTAATGAATAGAGAGGATGTCTTTTCCTTAAATGTGAATCTGGAGAACATTCTCTCTGGGGATTTCTCTTCCTTCATTTCCTCACCTGCCCTGGAGATTCTTCCGAAATAAGGCTTTCATTATAACATTAAACCATGAATGGGCAAATGCGGATATCATCATATTTTTCACTGTTTCACTCATTGTTGGATTTCTTTAAAATCATGTTACAAACGGAAAAACCGAGTCTTTTCCAGACAAGAGCTATTTTATATAGTAAGTATAAATAAAAGCGGAGGAGGAATTCTGGGATGATCCGTCAGCTGAGAGAAGACGAAATAGATCAATATATGGATATGACACAGGTTGCATTTGCGTTGAACCTAACGGAAGAAGATAGAAAGCAGCGCAGCCGTCAGGTTGTCCCTGAGCAAATTTGGGGGTATTACTTGGAGGATCGGCTCGGAGCGAGAATCGAAATCATTCCTTTTGAAATTGTTCTTCAGGGTGTTGTCTATAAAATGGGGGGCATCGGAAACGTTGCCTCATATCCAGAGCTTCGACGAAATGGCATGGTAGGCAAATTAATGGATCGCAGTCTGGAGGTTATGAAGCAGAATGGGCAAACGGTCTCGATATTGAGTCCTTTCGCTTTTTCGTT
>JARBUQ010000125.1 GCA_029239545.1 Paenibacillus sp. | reverse complement strand
CCCAGCAGCTGAAGCATGCCCTGTTGAACATGCAGCTCGGTATCCGTTCGCAGCCGATACTCGTCCATAAAACGTCTCAAGGCCTCAATCGTTTCCTCTTCCAAGCCTAGCCGAACCGCTTGAATCACTTCTTTTTCCACCGCAAAAGGGTAGCTGACCGGGTCCCTTCCCTGAGGAAGCAGCTCATCCATATCAAGCACCTGATTGTCCTGCTGCAGGCTCCGGTATCTCAACCCGCGCTTGGCATCCTCCATTGCTTGCGGAATTTGATGCACAGAAGGGGTCGGAACGCCGATGCTCGCTGTTGCCTGCAAATGCAGGATCGTATTAAGCGCACTCATCCATTCCTGCAGCTTGTGAAGCATATCAGCTTTCCATTTCTTATTCCATTCTTCCTCCGGAAGCGATAAGAGCAAGCCAAAGGACAGATCCTGAAAATGAATAACATGCTTCAAGCCTTTTAGCGGGAATGCCATTTCATTTATGATGTTTGCTGCCGCAAATCCAATAAGCGGTTCATCCCCCTCCGAGAAGCGCCCAGACAAATTGGTAACCCCGGTCAATTGCAGCACAACTAGCACATAGATTCTATTCTCAGTGTCCCAACCCAGCTGCTCCAACCGCTCTCTGATATCCGATTCCGACAGATGGTATAAATGTCCTTGCACCAGTTGAAGAAAGAAGCCCTCCCTCATGGCAGGCAGTTGATGCTCGAGTCTCGTTTGCAGCATTTGGCTTTCACGGGAAATATTGCTCCAGCGGTCTTCAATAAAAGCAAATTCATCCCCGCTCCTATCTTCCTCGCGTCCGCCCTGAAACAATCGGACTAACCGATGAACGGGTCCATACAATCTCCCTGATGCAAGCCACGATAAAATAACCGCAATCAGCATAACCATAACGCTGACCCCGATGATTAACCTCGATAACGTTTTGACTGGTGCGGTTAATTTGGTCAAAGGGGTAGCCGTTACATAGATCCATTCCGAGCCAAGCCTGTTCATGCTCTGATAAGACAGCGAATAAGCGTTTGACTTATATCGGTACACTACTGAACCCGAATCGGCTCCTTGGGCTAACACATATTGACTTAACGCCTGCTCCAGCTCATTCTTCGCTACCTCTCCCGCTGCTTGGCCGCCTCGCGCAACAAACGTCCCATCCTTTCTCAGGATAAAGGAAGCCCCCTCCTCCTGCCGATAAGCATCATTGAACAAATGTGCCACTTTCGTGTTATCCAGATGGACAATTATAGCCCCGAAGCTCTCCACATTGCCGATGCCAGGCAGCTTGATAACAAGAGACAAGGGCGCGCGATTTTTGCCGGGCTGTATACCTTGGGATAATGTATGCGTCCAATATACCTTACCTTGTTCCTTGAGAAGCTGCGAATATGTGCCCCTGTTGCTGTCTTGCAACGGCACTACACCCTCCACCGGCGAGATCGTGACCTGCTGGTTGCGCAAATATAAGAGCACTTCACCGATCATTGTATCGGTTCGTTCGAGTGCAGATAAGCTCACATACAAATTCTGGGTTTCGTCGAACTGGTCACGCAGGTTCATCGTTTGCAGCCGAATGTCAAAATTAGAATGAAACGCCCACTGCGACGAGACAAGCTCAAGATGGGATAAATATTCCTCTATCCGGTCATAGGCTTGTGTCAGCTGCATTTGATGCATCCGATTGCTCTCGTTCTCAATTTGCCGTACTCCTGTAACATAGACCATAATTCCGATTAGTACGATCGGCAAACACGCGATGGTCAGAACGGTCATCAGGCTTTTACGGTAAAAAGGAGCTCTCAGTCGTTCCAAGGCATTCTCGATGAACCTGGCGATCCAGTTGCGAATAAACAATTTGTTATCCTCCCGCATGCGTCTCATTCAGCATTTAACTTCTCCGTCATTGTAGAGCATGGGATGCGTTTCATCTGGACAATCATTCTTAGTCAGGATTACTTGCTGCTGGTCTTGGCTTGATACGCCTCATTCATTTCAGTAATAATTTTTTGGAAATCCGTATCCGCCTTCAGCTTAGTAACCATAACATCCCATGCCGAAATTTCTTCTTTGCCCATAATTATTTTTGTTTTAAGATCCTGAAGCTTTTTGTCAAAATCCTTTCCTACCTTCAGATAGGTTTCGGATTCTAATCCTATGGAAGGGTCGGAAATACTGATCTTGGCCCGTTCATCAATTACTTTAATATTTCGATCGTACATATCCTTAGGGATACCGGTCAGGAAAGCGCGAGAATATTTTTCGAACTTCGTAAACATTTGACCAAGCACGTTTTGTGCTACCATATCTTTTGTAGCCTGTTCGGTTGAATTGATAAAGCCGTCCTTCTTAGTGTAATGAGTCCCCTCAAAACCATAGTTAGCCAGATCTGCTCCCTCTTCGGAGGTTCCATAATCCATGAAAGCCAGAATTTGTTTCATTTTGGCTTCAGGCACCCGCTTCGGAATAACGAACATTCCCGCGAATCCGCCTTCTTTACTCGAGAATTTGCCGTCTGGTCCAATCAGATAAGTAACTGGGGCGATATCGGCCTCAGGCACCGTTTTGCGAAGCGGCTCTGCATATTTCCACGTAGCATTCAACGCTCCGGATGTCGCGCCAGATTTGCCGGTCATGATCAGTTCCTCGGTCTGAGTCGATTTGCGGATCGCCAGATCGGGATCGAGCAGTTTTTCCTTGTAGGCTTTGCTTAACCAGAGGAGGGCATCGCGACTTCCCGGCTCGAGCGCTGTATGAATGAGCTTCCCATTCTTCAGCTTCCATGTCCCGGCCCCGTTGTACACCTGCTCCACGAATGCCAGTCTTCCCATAGACTCCGTCGTGACCTCTCCTGCAAAAGGAATCGTATCTGCTTTGCCATTGCCATCCGGATCCTTCTCCGCAAAAGCCTTCAAAACAGTATACAGCTCATCCATCGTTTCCGGCATCTTCAGATTCAGCTTGTTCAGCCAATCCATCCGCAGCATAGGCAAACCACCGCCGCCGTCCAATGGACGAACACGCGGAACTCCATAATTTTTCCCGTTGATTCGGGAATTCTCCCATGTATCCTTCGGCAGTGCAGACAGGTTCTTATAATCCTTGATGTACGGAGTGATGTCCCAGAATGCGCCTTCCTTAGCCATTTGCTTAACCAAGGGAGCGAAGACCGAATTGATTTGCATCATGTCCGGCAAGTCTCCGGCAGCTAAGGTAACGCTTACTTTTTCATCAAAATTGTTCTTGGGAACCCATGTAATCTTCAGCTTCGTGTTCGTGCGTTTCTCGATTTCCTTCAGAATTGGATTGTCTGCAGGCAATGACTCTGGCGTAAATTGAATCAGCATCACGCTGATGTCCGTTGGCGCAGCCGAAGCTGTTGGCGCTGGACTTGCCGCCCCCTCCTTGCCCGCAGCCGGTTCTTCCCCACTCTTCCCGCAGCCGGATACGGCCAGCGTAATTGTCAGCAGCAGAGGTGAAATCATTGTTAACGCTTTCTTTTTTCTCATTTGGCTCACCCTTTCTTATTATAAGTTATTTATGTCATGAAAGTCTGCCGGCAAGCGGCATCCTCTTTCATCCTTTGACCGAACCTACCATGGCCCCTTTAGCAAAATGCTTCTGCAAAAACGGATAAACAATCAAAATCGGAACAGTGGCGATCACTACGGCGGCCATCTTCAACGTCTCAGAGGGAAGCCTCTGCTCGGAGGCCAGCTCTTGGGCGATGTCACCGGAAGCGGTAGATGAAGAATCGATGAGCAGCGTCTGCAATAAGATTTGAAGCGGCCATTTGGCCGGATTGTTGATGTACAGTACGGCAGCAAAAAATGTATTCCAATAAGCTACTGCATAAAATAAACCAAAAGCAGCCATAGCAGGCAGCGAAAGCGGAAGAATAATCCGGAACCAAATGCCAATATCACTGTAACCGTCAATAGTAGCGGCTTCTTCCAGACTCTCTGGAATACTGTCGAAAAATCCTTTCATTAGGATCACATACCACCCGCTTGTTAAGACAGGCAGAATCAGCGCCCAGATGCTATTGATCAGTCCAAGATCCCGCATTAATAAGTAAGGTGGGATCATTCCCGGCTGGAACAAGGTCGTTAACAGAATGAGCAGCAGGATCAGCCTGCGGCCGGCCAGTCTTTTGCGTGAGAGGGCATACGCCCCTGCTGCCGTGACGATCAGGCTCAGCATAGTGCCCACCGTTGCCAGAAACCCGCTGACGCCGGATGCTCTGAGGAAGGAATTATTCGACAGTAAATATTGATACGATTTGAGCGACCAGTCCTGTGGGAACAAGACGAGCCCTTTGGTCAAATACTCATCCGGATCGGTGAACGACACGACAAATACATAATAGATGGGGAAAATCGTAATAAGCGCGATAATCGCAAGAAGTGTTATGTTCAAGACATTAAAGCTTCGATCTGCAATGCGGAACCTCATGTTCATCCTCCTTCTAACAAGCATTGAAAGTCTAATACAAGCCTTCTTCTCCGAAACGTTTGGCTAACCTGTTCGCACCTATGACCAACAGCAGGCCAACAACGGATTTGAATAGTCCAACCGCTGTACTATAGCTGAATTGTCCCTGGCGAATACCGTTGCGGTACACGTAGGTATCGAACACTTCCGCGACTTCAGCCACGGCTCCGTTCATCATCAGGAACACCTGCTCAAAGCCCGCGTCCATCAGATGCCCGATTCTTAAAATCAGCAGTATATATATCACCCCGCGGATCGCAGGCAGCGTAATATGCCAGGCCTGTCTCAGCCTTCCCGCTCCGTCCATCCGGGCTGCTTCATAGAGCTGCGTGTCCACACCTGCGATTGCAGCCAGGAAAATAATCGTGCCCCAACCGCATTCCTTCCATATGGACTGCACAGTCAATATCCCCCAAAACGTATTTGGGTTCGTCAGAAAATCAAATTTGGGCATACCCGCCATTACCAGCAATTTGTTGAACACGCCGTCCGAAGACATCAACAGAAAGCAGATTCCAATAATGATGACCCAGGAGAGAAAGTGCGGCAAATAGATGATCGATTGCACGATACGTCTGTACTTTTCGCTGCTTAGCTCATTCAGCATGAGCGACAGAATGATGGGCAGCGGGAAAAAGAAAATCAGGTTCAGAATATTCATGGCCATCGTGTTGCGCAGCAGCAGCCAAAAGTCATCATGCGAGAAAAATCGCTGAAAATGCTCGAATCCGACCCAAGAGCTATGCAGCACACCTTTAACCGGTGAATAGTTCTGAAAGGCGATGATCACTCCCCACATGGGCACATATTTGAAAAGAATGAAAAACAATATCATGGGTAGCGCCAATAAATATAAATACTTATCTCTTTTCAATCTGGTCAACAAACTGCGCTTGCGGGCAAAAGTTGTCTGCTCCTGCCTTGTTTGGGCGGTACGGTTGGGCGGGCTTAAAGCTGTAGGTTTCATATTCATGATCTTGGCTCGCTTTCTTTGCAAATTCTTAAGCCTGACTATACCTACAGCCATAATTTCCTGCAATCGCACTCTTTTCCGTTTCCATTTCCGGGCCTAGTATTCTGATAATTGAGGGTTCGCTGAGTGTGAGGACTCTTGTCGGACCACTGTCATGCACCGCTGAATTAATTGCAGAAACGCAATTAAAACGAGCAGTCTTTCTTGTAAAGCTTATTTAGTTGCAAAACAGCAATTAATAAGACTTAAGGATCGATTTGTTGACCGTGAAGGGGTTATTAGTTGCTGTTTTGCAATTAATGAGAACGGATTGTAGGTAAGCAGTGCAATTAGTTGCTTTCTTGCAATTAAATTCAATTAAATGCCAAGAGAGCACCCTACGCAGGGTGCTCTCTCATTCTAAGCATTAAGGGCTGATGTATTCGACATCATCGGCATACACCGAAACCGGAGTCAAGCTGTAGACAAGCACGACCAGCCTGACCATCTTCACATCTATGTTGGTCCCAGGGAACTTAGTCGGAATGGTCACGTCCCATGATGCTTCGCCCCAGGCACCTATCGATTGTGTAAGCAGCTTCTGTGCTGGCTTGATGGCAGTAGAATTCACGTTGACTCCCGCTGAATTCAACAGGTACAAGCCAATCCCGATATTGGCATTCCCGGTCACGCCCGGTGCTGTGTTATAACGCAGCTTGACGGTAGCTTCTCCGGGCTGGACATTAAACGTCTGAGACGGTCCACCGTATCCGGTCCCGCTGACAAGGACGCTGGCGGTTCCCGAATAGGCGGTTCCCTCTACGCGTTGGAAGGTTCGTGTCAATGTCGTATTGGAGGATAACACCCACGAGGTGGCCGAGCTCGTTCCTGACTCGAAGGAAGGATTAAGCGTCAACGTCGCCGCCAGAGGCGGGCTCTCGACCTCAATCGCCGCCGAGCCGCTGGAAACGTTGCCTGCTGCATCGACAGCATAGACCTTATAGCTTCCCGCAGCGAACCCGGCCGTGTTCAAGGCACCTCCAACACCAGCTTTAGCGGATGTTCGCGTGCCATAGACCGTACTGCCAACCGTCACAACTGCTGCGGCCTCAATATTCGCCAGCATAGGCGCTGTGCTGCTTGGCACAAGATAGAGCATGCCGTTCTCTGAGCTGGTTGCGGTAATTTTTGCCCCTATCGACACTGGACCTGCAGGAACAGATGAGAGGCTTGGAGGAATTTCATCAATCATAAATACGTTGACGGATTTCATCTCCCATTTAGCCAACTGGAATCCTGCTGATACAACATCGTCATAGCCTGAATGTGTTACCGTAAGGGTGTGATTGCCCGGAGATACGCCCGCAATAGCGTAATTCCCCTGAGCATCGGTTGTTACTCCGTATACCGATCCAGTTACCGTTACCGTCGCACCGCTCAGTGGAGTGTTGCCTATTCCATATACCGTTCCAGTGACGGTTCCAGTCCCGCTGGGTACTGAGGAGCCTCCGGGATTGTACACTTTCACATCATCCAAGTACACCTCAACAGGATGGTCACTTTCCACCAAGACGATCGCCTGCACCTTCTTAACTGGAACACTGCCGATTTTCTCCGGAATTTCCCCGTTCAAATATGCGGTTGCCCACGTTCCAGAACCCGCAGATAACGGAAAAATATCCGAGCGAACCGAGCTTTTCTTGATGATCTCTCCATTCTCATCAAGCAAATTCAAACCGAGCTGGATAACGTCCCTGGCGTATACGACCTCGGAGACGGTTCTATAGCTGACTTGCATGTTAGCAAACCCGGCTGCTGCCGATATAATTTGCCCAGGCCCTCCCCAGCCCGTACCTTCCACCAGCAGACTTGCGTTTCCGGTTTGAGCTGTGCCTTCCGCTCGGCTGAAGCTTCTCGTTTCCGTCGTTTTGTATACGGACCAGGGCGGTGCCTGGTCGGTTCCATCCTCGAAGGAGGGATTGACGATAAGATTAGACGATGCCAGAGCATTCAGCAGCAATTGTGCATATTCACGCGAGGAAGGACTGAAACCCTCGGATAGCTGCACAGCGCTGTCAGTCACGGGGCCACCGGATGGTTCCTGCTGCTTCATATAGTTAACAAGAAACCAGAATTCGTCCACATTATAGCCGGACCAGACAAGGGTGCTCTTCGATAAGGCACTGGACATGTGAATCAGGACCGGATCGGTCTTGAATTCCTCCAGCAAGGCAAGCCGCTTCTCTCCCATCTGCAGTCGTTCTTGAAACGTTCCGGCTGCTTGCTCCAGCATCGCGAGAGCCTCTGTTTCATCAGAAGGCGGGGTCGTTGCCTGCGGATAGCTTAACACGGACGCTTCGAAGTATTCGAAAGCTCTTAATAACATATTCGCTCGGGCTTTCTGTTTAACCGTTTGGGACAGGGCCACGGCCATCTCCAGCAACTGCCTGCTGTCCTCTATTTCCTCAGCCGTGACCAGCTCTATATAGTCCGGGCGAATTGAAGAAGGAGAAGCATAGAAAGGGGATGCCTTAACACGTACAGTCCAGAAATTCTCCCAATGATCGTAGTAGTCCTGCAAGTATGGTGCAGCAGCCGCGCCAACTGCTCGGGTGTACCATTCATCCGCGAGATCGTCGACATCTAGCTGCGGATTCCACTGCAGCTTAGCCGATATCCATGGCTTCGGGCCTTCCCCCCAGTTCGGATATAGCTCCGCATATTGACCTACCACACCGAGGTCCTGGGCAAGCTCATAATTATCGGCCATCAAGTGATTATAGATCCGGGGAATCAAATAGGGGGTACCGTTCAAGTAATCATACCATCCCACTCGGCTTGCTACCGCTTCCCAGTCTGCATGAAGCAGAAGATCGGCTGCCTTCCTTGCAGGATCCGTCCAGTTCCACCGATCCCGAGTAATATAGACAACGATGTTAGGGTTCAGCGCAAAGGTTGGAGCCGGTTTAACATCCTGATAGGCCAGCACGCCGAATTGTTTACCCGGATGCACAAGCAGGACCGCTTCGACGATCTGATTGACCCAATGATAGTAAATTTCCTTAGGATTTTCTTCACAAAAACCTCCTGAATCGTTAACTGCCAGAGAATACGCAGTCTCCTCCGGATGCTCCGTGAAATATGCATTAATGATAGCAATCGCTTCTTCCGCCGTTGCATTCGTTAGACAAGGCTGCCAGCCTGCCCCTACCGTATCATCCTTAGGCACCACCGGATAATATTCCGGGTGAGTGATTCCATATTTGGATGGCGGGAACATCTTGTACAGATTGTGATGAAACTTGTCCCGATAGTGCATCCGGTTTCGTTCCGACCACATGTTTTGTACTGCATAGCTGCTTTTACCCTCTTCATTGATTGGGCTGAATACACGGCTCTTAAACGCCGGTTCCTGGATGATATCCCCGTAAGGTACAAGAAGGGTCGTTAGCTGCGGCACGTCCTCGCCGTCCAAGCCTGGAAACAGCCAGCGAATGCCAAGATAACGTTCAAGAAATTCATAGACACCGAACTCTGTTCCCCATGACGTCGGGCCTAATATTGTAATGGTATTATCGTAAGGCAGGATAGCAAATCCATCGTCGTCCAGTACATCAACCTTGGCCTGCGCATCCGGATCGCCGCTTGAGCCCGTTGTCCTACATAGATTCGCGTTTTGTCAGCGAGATTCGGATCGGTCGCGTAGCTGGCTTCCGTCATGATCGGAAACGTCACACCCGTGGATTGGTACACATAGTTAGTCAGCGACTGGGCTGCATCTGCCGTTCTTGTATCCGCATAGACGGATGTAATGACTACGGCATGCCCCTCAGCGCTTGACACCAACTCGATCCCCAGCTCACTCTCAATGTTCTGAGCGTAGGAATTGCTTCCCATTCCAAGCACTGTTCCGGCAAAGATCGGTGCAAATAAAGCTACAGTTAAAGCGAACACCAGCATTTTCGACAACTGACTTACGTAATTCATTCTGATTTTCAAGCTCATGCTCCTCTCATTGGCTTTCTACTGAAACAACTTCCCATTATCCCGCATACCTTCCTGACTTCCTCG
>JARBUQ010000124.1 GCA_029239545.1 Paenibacillus sp. | reverse complement strand
ATAGCTTGAAGCCCCTCCGGAGTGATCTTCTCCGGAGGGGCTTCTTTGTGAACTTATTAGCGTATACGCTCTTGCGGAGGATGTAGGTTTGTACGATAGCATGTGCTGCTTGCTGGCAGGAAGTCTACTAAGAAGTCTTCCGCTTGAACGGCCACCAGTTCGCTTCGCCGAACAGCATGGCGAGGGCGGGGACGACGAGACCCATAAAGAGGGTGGTGTACAGCCCAAGCCCGATCACGATACCTGCACCGATCTGCACGAGTGTCGTCACACCGGAGAACATGAAAGCGGCGAAGGTGCCGCCCATAATGACGGCTGCGGATATGATTACTCCTCCGGTGGTAGTCATCGCTTTGGTCATGGCTGGGATGACACCGCCCGGGCGGTACTCTTCCTTGAATCGAGCCATAAGGAATATACTGTAGTCCACACCAAGCGCCACGACCATTAGGAACACGAAGAACGATACGGTCCAGGAAAGTCCCGGGAAGCCCAGCAGCTCGACGAAGAGGAATTCGACGATGCCCATCGTAATCAGATAGTTAAAGGCCAGTGAGAGCAGGATGTAGATCGGTGCAAGCACTGAACGCATCAGCAGTCCTAGGACTATGAAGATTCCGAGAAGAACAAGGATACCGGTTCGGATGAAATCGTCGTTAGATATTTCATCCAGCTCGTGGTATTGAGCGGTCGTACCCGCCAGCTTCACGTCAGCATCGTCTATTGCGGAGCCTGCGAAGCTGGTTTTGATAGCGGCTCGCAAATTGTCCATGGAATCCATTGCTTCCTTGGAGTAAGGATGACTGCTCAGGACAATTTCGAGCTTGGTTGTTAAGCCGTCGGGTGACATATACACCTCGAGGGATCGCTTGAAGTCCGCCGACTCGATGATTTCGGCGGGGATTTGCCAGCCGGCAATCTGTTTGCCGGCATCCCTTGCGATCGTCTGCTGCGCAGCGCCGATCTGCTTGAGACCGTCGGCAGCTTGGCTGAGCGCGCCGACGCCGTCTGCGAGGCCTTGGTCAAGCTTGCCAAGGCCGGACTGCAGCTGGCTGATCCCGCCAGCTGCCTGGCTCTGGCCGTCGGCGAGCTGGCCGAGGCCGTCGCCGATCTGTGCGACCGCGGGAGACAGCGCTCCCGCGCCCTGCACAAGCGAGCTCAGCCCGCCGCTGAGCTCTGGCAGTGCGCCTGCCAAGCCCTGCTGCTTCGTCAGCAGCGCTTGGTAGGCAGGGTCCTCGCTCAGCCCAGGGAACGCCTGGGCGAGCTGGCTCAGATCGTCGCCCATCGAGGCGGCGGTCTGAGCGGACAACGCGGCGCCATTCTGGGACGCGGACAGCCCTTGGCGGATGCCGGTCAATCCGCCACCAACCTGGCGCAGCCCCTGCTGCGCATCAAGCGAGCTCTGCGCCATCTGCGTCAAGCCGCCGCTTAGCTCGGCAAGCGGTGCTGCTCCCTGCTTAAGCTCCGTGCGAGCCTGGCTCAGACCGTCCGCGATCTGTGTCACGCCCCCGGTGACATCTCCGATCGCTTGAGTAGTGCGGCCGAGCTGATCAGGAACCGTGAGCTCGGCGATCTGATCGCCCAGCGGGCGTGTCGCGCTTCGTACTTCGGCGACGTGGTCCGCTTTGAGGACGGCAGCGCTGCTCGCTTCAATAGCTGCGAGCGCTTCGGGCGTTCGCATCGACTTCGCCGACGTGATAGTAGCGGTAACCGGGAACACTTCGCCAGCTCCGAATTTCTCCTTGACGGTATTGAAGCCTTGAACCGATCCGGAGTTTGGATTAATTTCAGCAATATCATCGAATGAACGCTGACCATGGAACAGGAATATGAGCGGTGCGGTTACCAGCACGGTTACAAGCAGGACAGTGACAGGGCGTTTGGCCGACAAATTCGCCATTTTACCCCAAATCTTGGATTCCCCATGTCCTTGACCTGGCTTGATGCGGACAGGCCAGAACATTTTGGGACCAAGAATCATCATTAGAGCAGGTGTCAGGGTAAGCCCCGCAATTAACGTAATAAGCATTCCGATAGCTACACCGACAGCCGATTGATACATCCCGAATTTGGCAAAACCAATCAGGAAGAAAGCAATCAGAACGGTACTGGAGGAGAATACAACCGTTTTTCCAACTGTTCGCATAGTCCGGATAAGCGACTCAATCCGATCATGTCCATGACTGAGCTCTTCGCGGAATCGTTGAATAAGCAGGATGCAATAATCCGTTCCAGCCCCGAATAATACAGCGATGAGAAAGGATTCCGTGAAGGAGGATACGGGCATGCCCATATCGGCAGCGATCCCAACGAAGGTTCTGGATACGAGTAATGACATAGCGATCGTCACCAATGGAATGAGAGGTGCGATTGGTGAACGGAATACGATAAGCAAGATAGTTAACACAAGAACGACGGTAAGAATCTCGGTCTTTTTCAACCCATCCTCACTCGATTTCTGAAAATCCGCTGAGATCGGAGCGCTGCCCGTCAGCTCTGCGGATAAACCGTTCGGCAAATCCTGCTTCAAGCTATTCCGAATAGTCACAAGATTCTCTTGAGTAGTAGGAGCGTTGTCCGGCTTGGCAAAATCAAGAAGGGTAAGCAGCGTGGACTTATCCTTGCTCTCGAACTTCTGAGCAAATTCAGGAACATCGAATAAGGAGGTAATGTTAACGATCTCTAACGCATCTCGTTCTGTATGGAGCCGGTTGATCTTGGCTTGCAGCCACTGCCGATCGGCGTCATTCAGTCCCCCTTCCCGATTCAATACAATAACAGCATTGGAGCGAGCCTTGTTATCAGGGTTGATCTGATTCGCGATCACAGAAGCCTGCATCGATTCAGCATCAGCAGGAATGAATTTGGCTTCTGTTTCTCTAATAATCTGTGTCAGATCAGGCAACCATCCAGCTTGTGCCGAGGTGAATAAAAGAGCGGTAAGCACCACCCAGCCCAGCACAATGAACCACTTGGCTTTCGCCATGAAACGAATCCATTTGTCTAACAAGAACAAGCCTCCTGTCCTTTTCAATTTAAGTAACTATTTATTGTCTATATCACTTATACTACAAAATATGACCGTTGGTCAATATTTATAACAATGAGATTGTATGTTACAATACATGTATCTCAAGCCACCACATTTAATCGACGAAGCAGTCCATTAAATTCAAAATGCACCGCAACTCGGAGGTCTAATGAATCGGGAAGAAAAGAAGCGGGAAACACGAAAGCGGATTATAGATGCAGCTCTTCAGCTTTTCTCAGAGCACGGGTACGAAGCGACTACAGTTGCTCAGATCACGGATCTGGCCGGTGTGGGGAAGGGTACTTTCTTCAACTATTTTGATTCCAAAGAAACGATTATGTGCGACTTGCAAGGTTTCTGGGCGATTGATGAGATTATGAAGCTGCGCGAGCATCCCGGTCCCTACGTACCGAGAATTAAGGAAATGCTGGTCGAGCTTGTATACCGGATGCAGTTGAACCGACCTCTTGTGAAGGTCATGCTTCAAGGAACCTTAACCAGTCCATTTAATTTGGCTAATCAGAATGAAATTCTCCATACGGTGTACGAAGCTGCAACACCAATCGTTCAACTTGCGCAAGAGCGTGGAGAATTCAATGACAAATATAGCCCCGAAATCATTACTCAGATGACGGTGCAAGCTTTTTTTGGTTGTTTGCTGTTTTGGGCAATGGAACAGGGAGAAGAGAAATTGGCGGATCAGATGAAGCTGACAATGGAGCTTTTTTTCGCTGGAGTAACAGAGTGACTATCGAAGCCCGTCCAATAATGGTATAATTCGGACAGATGTATAACAGGATTTGCCGATTGGAGGGTTTCTTGTGGATGTAGCTTCATTGCAGACGGTTTATAGCCAGTTTCAGCAGAGCGTTCTGCCCGTGCAAGTAGGAATCGAAGTATTAGGCAAAGCCAAGAACCTGGCCGAGACACAAGGAGCACAGCTCGTTCAGATGCTTCAGCAAAGTGTACAGCCGCATATTGGCGGTAACTTGGATATTAAAGTGTAGACGGAATAATCCGGTGGGACACCAATCCCATCGGATTATTTTTATTTTGAACTTATTAGAGTTCTGATGGAGTGCGGTGGAGACAGACCGCTCCTGTTCGATGAGCGAGTCCACATTACTGAGCAACACCGAGGCATAAAAGTCTTGTTCAATCACCACAGGCGTCTAGCCCGAGAATTGTTCGATCTCAATCTGATGGTGTCATTCATTAAAGCAGGTTTCGATGCCCCGTTGTTTAGAATACAGCTGATTGGTTTCACCTATTGACTGGTCGAGCGATTGTATATGAATAATCATATAGAATCTACTATGAGAAGGCAAAATTAATGAATCTGTATGAATAATCATATACAATGTATCCTTTAGCGTTTATTTCGACAATTCTATACGAAAAATCATACAGATTAACGAAGCACACCCGTACGTGCAAGCCAGACACAAGAAAGCTAAAAAGAGGGCTGCAGCACGGATGCTTGCAACCTGTTCGCGGTGTCGGAGTATTGCGGTGCTGCTATGGATCGGCTGGAGGTTGAACAAGTAGCGGAGCCATCTGCGGGTTTTTGCAGAGTTGCATAGGGCATGTCCGCTCCTATCTCATACCCACGATGATGTGCTGGCTGCGAGCGAACTCACAATAGCAGCTGATGAATGTGCAGCTGTCATAAACAACACGGTATCATGACAAAAAGCCGATCGGAATAAATCCGTCGGCTCTTTTATTTCATCGTTTCATAGGGCTTGCTGGACGCGTAATCTTCCCGACAAGCCAAAGTAAACAGCTAACGAGCATCATATCGAAGCATACGTTGAATAGGAACAAATGCTTGCTCAAATCGGCTTCCCCATCGCCAATGATGGGAATGAGGAAGGAGAACACACCGATCAAGCCAATCATTGCGAACAGCTCAGCGAACACCTTGCGTCGATAATCCTTCGTTCTCACCCACTCCCAGACGAGTACAGCAAAGTACGCCAAGTATAGAAGGAAGATGAACAGGAATCGATTGGGCATCCACTTATGCTTGCCTTCACTCCAGAAGGAGAACTTGGTAAGGACGGCCCCCGAAGGTTGACCTTCCGATTGCAAATAAGTACCCAGATAATAGGGTCGGATGGTCATCCCATTCTGAGCGGCTACTTCAAGCTTGTCAAGCAAGCGTCCTGGATGCTTCAAGTAGAATATCGCAATCTTGGCGTGGCTCATTTGATTATAGAATTCCTCATACAGCCTCGGATCCCGCTGTGGAATCGGGGTGTTCGGTGTGAAGAAATTCGTGTTAGCGAGAATAGCGAGCTCGGGATTCAGGCCCAGCTCCTCCAGATCCTCCTTCGGGGTTGGAGAATCCTTCAATATTCCGTAGAACACAGTCTGGTAAATATTGATCTCTTTGTACTGCTTGGGAGCAACCATGTACATTACAATAGATCCAAGAGCCAGTCCGACAGAGAACCAGATGACTCTCCTCCGCCAGCTGCGGTCCGTCCGCAGAGGGATAAACCGAAGCCCCATTAGAGCCGCCAGCACACCAACGGGGGCATTCTGTATCTTCGAAAATACGAAAAAAATACAAGCGACAAAATAAAGCGTGAGCAATTTGCCGGAGGGCCGCTCCTGCTTGGTCAGAGCGATGCCGAAAGCCATCGTAAGCAGTAAGAAAACGAGCGAAACCGGCTCTCCGAATAAAGAATTGAAATAGGCTATGTAGGCACCGTCAGAGAACACGAATACAAGCAGTACAGCCATTATAATCGTAAATAATAAAGATTTGGATTTGTTATAACGGATCAGAAAGTACAAGGCTGTCATCAGAAGTGCGGTATACACGAGCACCATAAAACGCATATCAAACACAGTATTACTATACAGCAAGCGGTTCAACAATGTGGCCAGGAAGACGACCAGAGTCTGGGTTGTAATATAAGCTCCCTTGCCTAATGTGACAAGGTTCCAATCCTTGATGAAATAATCGAAATACTTGTCCTCATAGCTTAGCGACGGGTTGGAATAGTCGAGTCCGACCGTGCTCATTATTCTCAGAAAATCTCCATTATCGGCGATTCCGACTATTGGGCGGATGACTGTAACATATACAACGATGCCGCATACAGCCAGTAGAGTCCACCATTCGACGGAGCGGGTTAATTTCTTCAAGTAAGCTGTAATCATGATGCTTCACCTGCCTTGCGCTGAAGCTTGGATGAGGAGCGGAATACGAAAAAGCGTTGCCCCAAATAATTGCTGATTGTATAAAATCCTGCTCCGAGCAGTACTGCCAAGTTATCCGCCCAACCTTTACTCTGGATATCTGCGAGCCCAAGCAGTCCATTGCTGATACCACGTGCAGCGGCGTAGGAAACTACATAACAAACGAGTATTACGGAGGCAAACTTCCATATGCTGCTGCCGATACTAACCTGGGATTGAAAAGTAAACGCTTTGTTAAGAAAGTAACTGACGACAGCTCCAATGCAATTCCCGAAGAAGGTCGATACCCAGTAGTTAGTTCCAATGGCATTGAGCAGCAGGTATGCGATTGATAATCCGACTATGGTGTTCAACACACCGACCAGCAGGAAGCGGACGAATGAATGATTCCACAAGGAATGAACAAGCTTCTTCATCTGCCTATACCTGCAGCTGCGGTTCTTTGATGGCATCATGCTGAGCAGCAGCCAAGGGCTGAAGCTCTTGCTCTATGATGAACAGAGGACGATGCTTTACTTCCTTATAGATCTTGCCGATATACTCTCCGATTAATCCTAGACTAATGACCTGGATCCCGCCAATGAACCATAACGAAACGACGATGGAAGTCCACCCTGGAACGGTATAACCGACCAGCTTTTGGATAATCGCATAAACGCCCATGCCCAAGCTGACCAAGAACATCAGGAATCCAACCGCGGATACGAGCCGAATAGGGGTAACGCTTAGCGAGGTGATGCCGTCCCATGCAAAAGCAAGCATTTTCTTCAAGGGGTACTTGGATTCTCCTGCGAACCGCTCATGCCGCTCATAATATACATTTGTTGATTTGAATCCGACCATCGGAACGAGTCCCCGCAGGAATACATTCACTTCCTTGAACTTGTCCAATTGCTCGAGAGCCCGTCTGCTCATCAACCGATAATCGGCGTGATTGTAAGTAATTTTGACACCCATCCGGCTCATCAGCTTGTAGAACGCTTGTGCTGTGAATCGCTTGAACCAGGTGTCGGTTTCGCGACTGGATCTTACTCCGTATACAACCTCGTACCCATCCAGGTACTGAATAATAAATTCGCGTATTACATTAGGATCATCCTGCAGGTCTGCATCTATGGAGATGGCGCAGTCGCAGCGATTAATTACAGATTTGAGACCTGCCAGAAGCGCGCTCTGATGACCTGCATTGCGGGCAAGCTTAAGTCCGGACATATGGGGGTGGGTGCGATTGAAGTTCTCGATCAGCTCCCATGTACGGTCTTTGCTTCCGTCGTCTACAAATACGACGAAGCTGTTGGCAGCAACAAGACGCTCATTAATTAAACGATCCATCACTGAGGATAGACGAACTACCGTTTCCGGAAGCACTTCTTCCTCATTGTAGCAAGGTACAACTATACTAATAACGGGTAATTTCCCATTTTTCATTGAATGTCGAAACTCCTCTTTTTTTGAGATTATCATAACCCTTTCATGCTCGTAAATCAATAATTCCATCTTCTGCTCCGGTCCATGAGCCGGTTATCAGGAGTCAACAGACTGTCGCTGCTCGGCAGGGGGAACAGTCTTGCCTTGCTCCATACGCAGCTGTAATCGGGCTCCTAACGATTCGAACTTCCGGACGAATGCACGGTAAGGTCTTGCTCCTACAATCCAGTCTGCCAGCTTCACGCAGCCATACGCGAACAGCATTCCTGCGAACATGTCGATGATCCAGTGGATCTTCAGATACAAGGTTGAGATCATGATGGAGACGCCATAAGTTCCGATAATCCAGCGGTACCACAAGCTCTTCTCACGCATAGCTAACAGGATAGCGGCAAAGGCAATGGAGGTGTGCATACTGGGAAAACAGTTCATCGCGGTTGCAAATTGCTGGTCCGGCGTCAAATTGCGCTCCATAAGATCAGGGGTACCCTGTACATACCATACCTCCTGAAGCAAAATCATATTATAGAAGGGCAAAATCAATGGAACCTGCAATAAGTACCCGGCCAGGGAGTACCGCCCGAATTTCTGCACATCTTTGGTGAAAAAAGCGCGAATGACTACAATCCAATACGAAAGGGCAAAGCCGTAATCATACACCCATTGCATGTATAGGGTAAGCCATCTGGGCTGCCAAATATGCATGAATGCGGCGTCATTGAGCGGGATCCGATTAAACCAATCATTCCAGTTGAAAATATGCCGTACGTTCTCCGTCTGATAACCAACAACCATATGCCACATCGGATTCGCATACTTATAGATGAGGAAAAAAATGAACAAGACGATTAAGCCAAGCGGCATGAACTGTCCCCAGGAGATCGGCTTGGCATCCTTGCGCGTTCCATACAAGGCCAGAACAAGCAGAACCACGCATAGGATGCCCCAATTCTCTACACGAGTGATGCCATAGATTAACATAAGGGTGACCAAAATCAATAATACCATAACCGGCTTTTTAATTGACATGCTGACTCTCCATTCATTTACAATAGGTTAACAATAACCGATGTAAGAGAAGAGGCGCAATATGGTTTTTGTGGATAAGGATCTGGTTGAATGCGAATGTTTTCATCAAATCTTTTGTCGGTTCAACCAAATACAGGATAATGATAAAGCTTATATAATGATATCAGGATACATGCCATGAAGAAAGACTGCCGTCGATAATAGAGAGGAAAACCACATGAATACTGTTAATTCGCCTGTTAAACAACCCAATGTTGTTGTGTTCTTTACAGATCAGCAAAGATGGGATACAACCGGAGTGCATGGGAATCCACTTGAGCTGACTCCTAATTTCGATCGGATGGCACAAAGGGGTACGCATCTATATCATACATTCTCGTGTCAGCCCGTTTGCGGACCTGCTCGCGCAGTTATGCAATCCGGCCAGTATGCGACAACTTCAGGCTGTTTTCGAAACGGAATTCCGCTGCCGCCCGGTACACCTACGCTTGCGCATTATTTCAACGAGGCAGGGTATCGGACAGGTTATATCGGCAAGTGGCATCTGGCCCCGAACAATCAACCGGTTACTCCGGAATTTCGCGGAGGTTATCAGGATTGGCTGGCTTCCAATGTTCTGGAGTTCACATCCAGAGCCTATCAGACAACTATGTATGATGAGAATTGTGAGGCTGTTCGTGTCACGAGAGCACAATCCGTGTGCCGACGGCCATCAGCGGGCCCGGCTTCGAGAGTGGCGGGCAGATTCGCGAGCTTGTCAGCCTGCTAGATATTCCGGTGTCGGATCGGCTGCAGGAACGGCTGATCCGCAAAATGATCTCGATCGGCGAGCCTCAGCCGATGATTGCTCCAGCGCCGACAGTATACG
>JARBUQ010000123.1 GCA_029239545.1 Paenibacillus sp. | reverse complement strand
GGTACGCGAGCAAAGATCATCGTGAGAGGCGCAAGTCTTACTTATAGTAGTCTCCGTACTATAAAATGAGTTGGTGATACTACGGCTTCAGCGTATCCTGCAATTCCAAGTTCAGCTTCAACACATTCACCCGAGGTTCGCCAAACACTCCCAGGCTGCGGCCTTCTGTGTGTTCGTGAACAAGCTGCTCAAGTACAGCTGCGGACAAGCCTGTCAGCTTGCTGATTCGCGGGATCTGGACAATGGCTGACTGCGGCGTAATATGCGGGTCGAGCCCTGATCCGGAATTCGTGATCAGATCGATCGGGAGTTCGCTTACCGGCACGTCCGGATTGCTCTTCTGCCACTCCGCGATTGACGCCTGCGTCCTCTCCAGCAAGGCAGGATTAGAGGGGGCATAGTTGTTTGAGCCCGATGCCTCTGCCTTGTGATCGATGCTGGACACCCGGCCGTGGAAGTACTTCGGATCGGTGAACGATTGACCAATTAATTGTGAGCCAATGATCTGCCCGCTGCTGTTCTCGATCAAGCTGCCGTTAGCGTTGCCTGGCATCAGCACCTGGGCGAGACCTGTGCAGGCCAGCGGATAAACAATACCGCACAGTACTATAAATACTAAACTAACACGGACCACAACTCCCAGCGAGAATCTGGCGCTGTTGTCAACGGGCTGGCGATCGCTGCTATTATGAACAGAAATTTTATTCATTCTGCATCCATCCCTTTCCTAATATTGTGTATTAGATCCATACGTGAACAACGAGATCGATGATCTTAATCCCTATAAAAGGAACGATCACGCCGCCCAAGCCGTATATCAAGATATTCCGCTGCAGCAGCTTGACTGAGCTCATGGGCTTATACTTTACGCCTCTCATCGCTAACGGGATCAACAAGGGAATAATAATCGCATTGAATATCAGAGCCGATAAGATAGCTGACAGCGGCGAGCCGAGCTTCATTACGTTCAGCGCCTCCATCTGAGGAATGGCGAGCATGAACATGGCCGGAATGATGGCAAAATATTTGGCCACATCGTTGGCGATACTGAAGGTCGTCAAGGCGCCGCGTGTCATCAGCAGCTGCTTGCCAATGGCAACGACTTCTATAATCTTGGATGGATCGGAATCCAGATCAACCATATTGGCTGCTTCCTTGGCCGCTACCGTCCCGCTATTCATAGCGAGCCCCACGTCTGCTTGGGCTAGAGCCGGAGCATCATTCGTGCCGTCACCGGTCATCGCCACAAGCTTGCCTTCAGCCTGCTCCCTGCGAATAACCGCGATTTTATCCTCAGGCTTGCTCTCGGCGATGTAATCATCCACTCCCGCCTCACGGGCAATCGTAGCTGCTGTCAACGGATTGTCACCCGTACACATTACGGTCTTGATGCCCATCTTGCGAAGCTGGTCGAATCGTTCCTTCATCCCGGGTTTTACGGTATCCTTAAGATAGATCAAACCCAGGATATGTCCGTCTACAGCTACCGCGAGCGGAGTGCCTCCCTCAGAAGCAATGGCATTGCCCTTGCTCTCCAGATCCGACGGCACTTCGCCTCCTTGAGCCTGAACCCATTTTCGCACCGCATCTACGGCACCCTTGCGAACCTTGCGGCCATCAAGCAGATCCATTCCGCTCATCCGGGTTTCCGCCTTGAATTCCACGAACTCTCCACCCTCGGCCAGCTCGCTGATCATGGTGCCGCCCTGCTTCTTCAGCAGCTCCAGAACCGAACGGCCTTCAGGCGTTTCATCCTTGACCGAGCCGACAGCCGCCCATTCCGCGACCTTGCTTGCGGTTTCTGCCCCCACAGGGATAAACTCACTGGCCATACGGTTGCCGAATGTAATCGTTCCGGTCTTATCGAGAATCATCGTGTTGATGTCACCAGCCGCTTCTACCGCTTTACCTGACATAGCTAACACGTTGAATTGCGTTACACGATCCATCCCGGCAATCCCGATGGCAGACAGCAGCCCGCCGATCGTAGTCGGAATCAGACACACCAGTAATGCGATCAATACGGGAATTTCCAGCTCCACCCCCACATAGTTGGCGATAGGAGCCAGAGTCACAACAACGATCAGGAAGATGAGAGTCAAACTCGTCAGTAAAGTGTTCAGTGCAATTTCATTGGGCGTTTTTTGCCGTTTGGCGCCTTCTACCAGGGAGATCATTCGATCGATAAACGATTCTCCCGGATCACTCGTGATACGAACCTTGATTCGATCGCTGACCACTCGAGTGCCTCCGGTTACGGAGCTGAAGTCTCCTCCCGCTTCTTTGATAACCGGTGCGGATTCACCTGTAATCGCGGATTCATCCACAGAGGCCAGCCCTTCCACAACTTCACCATCACCTGGGATCATTTCCCCCTGAGAGACTGCTACGAAATCTCCTTTACGAAGTTCAGTAGAAGGAACCTGCTTCACGGCCGTCCCTACTATCTTGTTCGCTGTAATTTCACGCTTGCTCTTCTTGAGGGAATCAGCCTGCGCCTTACCCCGGCCTTCCGCCAACGCTTCCGCGAAATTAGCAAACAATAAGGTAATCAACAAAATTACAAACACTACCGCATTGAACCCTATTCTGTCCTCTGTGCCGAAGTAACCCGGGAATACCGTCATAAGGAGGACGATTATTGTTCCCAGCTCCACTACGAACATGACTGGATTTTTCATCATATACATCGGGTTTAGCTTATAGAAGCTGTCTCTGACCGCATGTTTGACTATGTCGCCTGACAGCAAGGATCTATTCTTATTCACGGATCTCTCCACCTCTCCTAACGGATCGTCAAATACTCAGCAATCGGACCCAGAACAATAACGGGCAAGAATGTCAAAGCCCCAATAATTAATACCGTCCCTACCAGAATCCCTACAAATAAACGGTTATCCGTGCGGAACGTCCCGATCGTCTCAGGAATCCACTGCTTACGAAGCATCGAGCCGCAAACCGCCAGCATGAGGATCATGGAGACATACCTGCCTAGCAGCATCACAAGACCAGTCGATATGTTCCAGAACGGCGTATTATCAGCCAAGCCTTCGAACCCGGAACCGTTATTGGCAGCGGATGATGTGAATTCGTACAACACCTGCGAAATTCCGTGAAAGGAAGGGTTCGTAATCGCTGACGTGCCCAGTTCACTTACAAGGGCTATAGCAGCAGGCGCCAAAATAATGAAGGGATGTGCCAGAATGGCAATTGCAATCAGCTTCATCTCCCGAGCTTCTATCCGGCGTCCCAGAAACTCCGGTGTTCTCCCGACCATCAGCCCAGCCAGAAATACAGCCAGTATCGCATACATGAGCATATTAACTAACCCGACACCCTTCCCTCCAAAAACGCAATTAAGCATCATCAAGGCAAAAGGTGTAATGCTTCCCAGCGGAGTCAGCGTATCATGCATATTGTTGACCGTCCCCGTTGTAGCGGCTGTAGTGACCGTTGTGAAGAGGGCCGATTGCGCGATCCCGAAGCGGACCTCCTTGCCTTCCATACTGCCTTGCGAGGCGTCCACTCCGAGTTTATTCATGATCGGATTGCCATTCATCTCAGCTGCATAGGTGAGGGACAGAAACCCGATGAACAAGATCATCATAGCGGAGAAAATACCCCAGCCCTGCTTGCGGTTCCGGGCAAACATCCCGAATGTATAAGGAAGCGCTGCAGCCAGACACCACATAGACAGGATCTCAATTACATTCGTAATCGGATTCGGATTCTCGAAAGGATGTGCTGAGTTGGCTCCAAAAAAACCTCCTCCGTTCGTGCCCAAATGTTTGATGGACTCCAGCGCAGCTACAGGTCCAATCGCAATTTGCTGCTCTACCCCTTCCATCGTTACAGCTGTCAGAGTAGGCTTCAATGTCTGAGGAACCTGTAAAGCCACTAATACAAGCGTTACTAGAACGGCCAATGGAAGAAACACACGGATATTTGCTTTTACGAAATCCTCGAAGAAGTTCCCGATTGTGCTCCCTTTACTCGTAATGCCTCTTATGAAAGCGATAGCCACGCACAGCCCGGTAGCAGCCGAAGTAAACATCATCATGGTGATAACTGCCATCTGAGAGAAATACGATAATCCCGTTTCCCCACTGTAATGCTGAAGATTCGTATTCGTCATGAAGCTTACGACCGTGTTGAACGTTAAACTCAACCCCATCCCGTCAATTCCATTCGGATTGAGCGGAAGCTTATTCTGAATCATAAGAAACAGGAAGCTGATTACCATCAAAACAAAGTTCATACCAATGAAGCTGATTGCATACGTTTTCCATGTCATGCCCTTTCGTTCCCGCAATCCGATCAGCGCGTATACCGGTTTCTCCAGCCAGTTGAACAAGCGGTCTGTCCGACTAGCTTCATTAGAGAATACATGATACAGGTATGTGCCTAACGGCTTCACCATCAACATGAGCAGTACAATTACAATGCAGATTTGTACAATTCCCATTACAGCTTCAACTCCTCCCATTTATCGTACACAGCGATTCCTTAGAATTTCTCCGGATTAATTAGAGCGTAAGCTAAGTAAATAAAGACCAGAATAGTGAACCCATATATAATGAACATCCTGCTCGTCAACCTCCCAACTCTGCTAGAAAAGAAACCTCACTGCTGTAAGTGTGTATTACATAAGCCGCTCCCAAGCCTTTGTAAATGAGCCTCGGATGGTTCGTGTGAGTAATAACATAAATGGGTTTAACGGTCCATGTCCGACATATTTGGATATACCTGCAGCATAAGGTTTGACTCGTTTCGAATAGAAACACTTTGCCGACGGGAAAATCAGGAAGAATCCAGGTCGTCTGGTCAATCGTGTCCAGCATTACCCATTCTTTTACCCCAATCTGCTTCAATTTATCCATTTCCGCCCTATTATTAACCAGCGCTGCAAAAGCGACATTGTTGCGGATTAACTCACGAATAAATAGTTCTCCTGTGCGATTCGGCGCGGATACCAGTATTCGTTCCTTCAATGGTTCCATTCTCCATTCTTCCCTTCAAATTTGTGTCATTAATGAAGAGAAGGCAACAAAAAAGAAGCCTGCGGGAAGAGGTGAACTCTTCCCGCGGCTTCAGGCATACACAGCTTAATAAACCGTGTCCATCACCACGACAATCGTTGCCTCTCTCAAGTAACGCTTACGAGGTTAGCTGTCGGATTCGGGCGTGAGAGTCGCCCTACTTGAGATGAAGCAAGCCCAATGCTCTGCAACTCGACTACCTCAAGATTCACCCCATGGAGCCTTGTTCCTCACTCCGTTGGTTCCCCCGTTCCTTTTCCATTCAAGGACTCAGCGATTCATTCAGATCGTTCCATTAAAAAGCGCATCTTGCAAAATGATTTCAGAAAAGCACATAACAAAACCCACAGAGGCATAAGCCCTGTGGTCGCAATTAGCCGATCACAAGCTTCATCATCCTCCCTACTGACGCTTACGAGGTTAGCTGTCGGATTCGGGCGGTGAGAGTCGCCCTACTCATGCAACAGGCTTCCATGGCTTCCTGTTGTATGAGATTCACCCCATGCGATGCAAGGACGGCTCTCACACCGTACATGCACGCAGTATTGGTTCCCCCGTTTTCCCTGATTCTGCAGGAAATTCAGCGATTCACAATCAAACTGTGTATGGAATCATGAGACGTATCATACGCTTGACGCGTTCTACTGTAAAGATCAGTCGACTTTTGAAATTCACCGTTCCAGACTTATATTCCGATCAAATCCCAACAGATCTCCGTAATACTCTACATCACCCTCTATTTCTACCGATTTCTAGCTTATTGCAAAATACTTAGCTATCACCAGCTAATGCCTCCATAATAAAAGACAATATGAATTGAATCCGCTTCCACCCGTCAAATTCAGGAAAATTGGGTCAGCATCGCCTTCATTCCGGTTTTACTTTCCATTATTACCAGAGTAAGATTCAATTTAATTTAGAAGAGGAGCGTGACTTATTTATGTTGGGAGAAGCAGCAGCAGATCCTTATCTGGATCCGGTCCTGAATAGTCGGTTCATTCACCAAACCTCTTCAATCCGCAGAATAGGATCATTAGAACTCTTTTTATTTGACAATAATAGCTGTATGTTGAAGGTAACCTGTGGAAGTGTACACGGCTGGGGAGAATATGTGCTTCCAGACAGTCCCAGGCCGATTGATCTTGTCAGATGGGGCGGAGTTTTTGCAGATTTGCGCGGTTTGTGTTTGTCGGAATGCCTTCAGCTCATTCGAGACAAGGAGTCATTTTGGGGCTTTGATCGATGCCAGCTTGCCCAATCGGCTTTGTTCCATCTGGCCTGGCAGCTTCAGAATCAGGAGTACAGCACCATTTACGAAACCGATCACTCCCCTCTGTCCCGAGCTTATTTACTCGAACAATCCAAGTCCTATTATTCCTTGTGGTAGGATACAATATGGATATCTCTTTTCGCACCGCACGGTGCGAATAATAGGAAGTGAACAAGAAAGCTATGGATTCCTTCAAACGGAAAACTCCGGAAGAGATACTCCATTCGATCTCCAAGCTGCATCAAGGACGACTGAAGATCATTATTGGTGCAGTCAGCGGATCAGGCAAAACGTATCATATGCTCCGGGAAGGGCAGCAATTGAAACGCGAGGGCATCGACGTGGTTATTTGTGCGGTGTCCACTTCGAGGCGTCCAGAAACGGTTGAACAATTGGCTGACTTGGAAAGAGTGCCTAGCATTCATTGGATGGATGGCTCTATAGAACGGAAGGATCTCAATCTCGACGAGCTTGTGGCGCGTAATCCTGAGGCTGTTCTAGTGGACAGTCTGGCTCACCGCAACCGCGAGCATGCGCAGTTCCCTACTCGATTGGAGGATATACGCTTCCTGCTTGGCCATGGTATTAGCGTAATTACAACTATTAATGTATATGAGCTGGAGGGCGTTCACTTGCTGGCCCGCGAATGGACTGGCGTAGAGGCAGAGTGCACCGTCCCTGTCGACACGTTAGAGCTGGCCGATGAGGTTCGTCTGATCGATGTCTCTCCCGAAACACTGCTGAAGCGCATGGAGGAGGGCAACGTATCGAGCAGTCGGAATGCCGGCCTGTTCCAAAGAGGCAACCTCGGTGTGTTAAGGGAGCTGGCACTGCGTCTTGTCGCAGAGGATGTGAACGGCTCGCTTGAGAAATACCGGGAGGAGCTTGGACTAATAGGTCCATCCGGAGCTACGGAACGGATACTCGTATCCGTTCAATATCATTGGAACAGCTCTCTGTATATTCGTCGCGGACAACAAATCGCCCGGAGATTGAATGCAGAGCTGCTCGTAGTGACTTTTGCAAGTCCGAACCGGGAATTGTCCAGTGAAAAAGCGGCCCTTAAGCGCTCGATCCTGAAGCTGTCCGACAAAGTCCAGGCACGTTTCGAAGAGCTCTCTCTTCCAGCAAGGCGGCTGTTGCCAACCGTATTAGTGCGGTATGCTTTGGATCATCACGTGACCAGGATCGTCCTGGGCCATTCAAGACAGTCGCGCTGGCAGGAATGGTGGCAGGGCTCGATTACGAATCGCATTTTGCGAAAAACCCATAATATCGATCTGTTTCTGGTTGCGGACAGCGCCTTGAGAGAAGGCGAGCGCATCCTGCCTGCTAAAGCGGCACCCCCGAAGGAAAGCGGATTATTCCGTCGATTGTCTACAGTTGAGGTGGAGCAGCGAATAGATGAAATTACGAGAGGCCGTTTCAAAATACTAATCGGCGCTGCTCCAGGAGTAGGCAAAACGTATGCCATGCTGCGGGAAGGGAATTCTTTGCTGAGTAAAGGGATTGACGTAGTAATCGGCTTGCTCGAAACTCACGGCCGAGCGGATACAGCTGCCCAGGTCGGAATGCTGACGCAGATCGAACGTGCCCAAATCAGCTACCAGGGCGTGCAGCTGGAAGAAATGAATGCAGATTCTATTATTAAGCGAAATCCTGAGGTCGTGTTAATTGATGAGCTGGCGCATACAAATATACCTGGAAGCCATACTAAGAAACGATTCGAAGACGTAATCCGTATTCTGGAAGCCGGTATCTCCGTAATCGCCACAGTGAACGTACAGCATCTGGAAAGCCTGAATGATGCCGTCGAGCAATTGACCGGAGTCCGGGTAAGGGAAACCGTACCGGATTATATGCTGCGAATGGCCGACGAGGTGGAGCTGATTGATGTTACTCCCCAGTCCCTGCAGCAGCGTATGCGGGAAGGCCGCATATATGCGCCGGATAAAGTTAACCAAGCCCTTGGAGCTTTCTTCAAAATAGGCAACCTGATCGCCTTAAGAGAGCTTGCTCTTCGCGAAATTGCCGATGATGTCGATGAACGGCTTGAAGCTTGGCAGCGCAAAAATGCTCTGCGCGGTCCATGGCGAAGAAAGGAAGTCATCTTCGTATGCGTTGACTTGAACTTGTGTGCTGAGAAGCTGGTACGGCGAGGCTTTCGCATTGCGTATCGTTTGAAAGCAACGTGGTATGTTTCCTATACCGATGACGGGCGGTCCCGGTCAGCCGAGCAGGAGAAGAAGCTGTCCGGTATTCGCGACTTGACCGAACGGTTAGGTGGCATATTCATGAAGCTGCAAGCGAAGAATCGTCAGGAGATTGTCGAGGTCATCGTTCAACAAACCACTGAGATCCAGGCAACCCAATTAATTGTAGGTCAACCTCTCCAGGTGAAGTGGTGGACACTGAGACGATCGTCCGTAGTACATCAGCTGCTGCGACGAACAAGACATATCGATATGCTTGTTGTAGCTAACTCTAATCCGCATGTCAGATAAGGTTGTCGGATAATGATTAAAAGCAGACTTTCGAAACATAAGTGTTGCAGATGTTGATTTATGCCCCCGAATAGGGGATAATAAATAAGTATTCTACATATCTATTAGGAGGTAATTACCAATGGCACATCAATTACCAGCGCTCCCATACGCGAACAACGCACTGGAGCCTCATATCGACGAACAAACTATGATTATCCACCACGATCGCCATCACAATGCTTACGTGACTAACTTGAATGCAGCTCTTGAAGCTCATCCAGACCTTCAAGCCAAGAGCATCAATGACTTGATCGCTGATCTGAACAGCGTACCTGAGAACATTCGCGCAGCTGTTCGCAACAACGGCGGCGGACATGCTAACCACAGCTTGTTCTGGGAAGTTATCGGACCTAACGGCGGCGGACAACCATCCGGAGCATTGGCTGATGCAATCAACAGCGAGCTTGGCGGCTTCGACAAGTTCAAAGAAGATTTCGCCAAAGCTGGCGCAACTCGTTTCGGCAGCGGTTGGGCTTGGTTAAGCATCAAAGACGGCAAATTGTCCGTTAGCAGCACACCTAACCAAGACAGCCCGGTAATGGAAGGCAGCACTCCACTGCTCGGTCTTGACGTGTGGGAGCATGCTTACTACCTGAAATATCAGAACAAACGCCCTGACTACATCGCCGCTTTCTGGAACGTAGTAAACTGGGACGAAGTGGGCAAGCGTTACGAAGCAGCTAAGTAATACTTGCAATTTGAAGAAGAAGCCAGTCTCCTTGGGAGATTGGCTTCTTTGGT
>JARBUQ010000122.1 GCA_029239545.1 Paenibacillus sp. | reverse complement strand
CAGAAGAAGGTTCGCGATGTAATTGAGGCCACTAAGGTGGCCGAGCAGAAGGCCGATTATCTGGGCAGCTTTAAGGAAGAGAAGATGTCCAAGAAGGATCGGGCGGCACTCATTGAGCGCTTGGAGCAGGAGATGAAGGAAGCGGCGAAGAACCTGCAGTTCGAGCGTGCAGCAGAGCTTAGAGATGCTGTGTTGGAGCTCAAGGCTCTTCAAGCGTAATGTTTTCTAGACGAGGCGGCGCAGTCCTGGTCGGGGTTCGTCTCCTTCGTCGGCGGTAGACTAATCGAATCTCCAAATCCTGCTTGTTTTCAGGATGTAATAGCAAGTGTTAGGATAGAGAGAATGACTGTTGTTTGTTGAAAGGATGATAGCTGTGGGACACGATCAAATCGTGATCAAAGGAGCCCGTGCTCATAATTTAAAAAATATCGATATTTCCATTCCGCGTGATAAATTCGTTGTTCTGACAGGATTAAGCGGATCCGGCAAATCATCGCTTGCATTTGATACGATCTACGCGGAAGGTCAACGCCGATATGTAGAATCTTTATCTGCCTATGCCAGACAGTTTCTTGGGCAGATGGACAAGCCGGATGTTGATTCAATCGAAGGATTGTCGCCAGCCATTTCAATTGATCAGAAGACGACCAGCCGCAATCCTCGTTCAACGGTGGGAACAGTTACAGAGATCTATGATTATCTCAGGCTATTGTTCGCCCGTATTGGCCGTCCGCATTGCCCGGATCATGGTATTGAGATCAGCTCACAGACCGTGGAGCAGATGGTAGACCGTATTATGGAATACCCTGAACGCACTAAGCTGCAGATTCTGGCTCCTCTCATATCCGGTCGCAAGGGTGAACATACGAAGCTGCTTGCTGACGTTCAGAAGCAAGGCTTCGTACGGGTCAGAGTGAATGGCGAGATTCGCGACCTCTCGGAGAAGATTGAGCTGGATAAGAATAAGAAACATTCCATCGAGGTTGTAGTCGATCGGATTATCGTGAAGGAAGATGTCCACAGCCGCTTGGCCGATTCGTTAGAGACTGCGCTCAAGCTGTCAGAAGGACGGGTAATCGTCGACATTATGGAGCAGGAAGAGCTGCTGTTCAGTCAGAAGCTTGCTTGTCCGGAATGTGGATTCAGTATAGAGGAGCTCGCTCCTAGAATGTTTTCCTTCAACAGTCCTTATGGTGCTTGCCCGGATTGCGATGGTCTCGGAGTAAAGATGATTGTTGACCCCGACCTGCTCGTGCCTAACGCAGAGCTGACCATCGATGATGGTGCATTCGAGGCTTGGGCCGGCACGGCTTCCAACTATTATCCTCAATTCTTGGCATCCGTTTGCCAGCACTATGGGATACCGCGGGATGTACCTGTGTCTTCTTTGAATGCGGAGCAGATGAAGAAGCTGATGTACGGGACTGGCGGAGAGAAGGTGCGGTTCCGGTATGAGAATGATTTCGGACATACTAAGGAAGCGATGGTGCCATTCGAGGGCATCGTACGCAATTTGGAACGCCGTTACCGTGAGACGGGATCCGACGGAATTCGCGATTATATTGAACAATACATGAGCGCTAAGCCTTGTCAGGGCTGTAAGGGACAACGATTGAAGCCTGAGACTCTGGCTGTCACTATTAATAGCAAGAACATCGCTTTTGTAACTCAGCTGTCGATTGGGGAAGCTTCGGTGTTGTTTGATTCTTTGACCCTTACACCCAAGGAACAGACCATAGCCCATTTGGTGCTGAAGGAAATCAAGGCCCGTTTAGGCTTTCTTGTGAATGTGGGATTGGACTATTTGAGTCTCAGCCGTGCTGCGGGCACGTTATCTGGCGGTGAAGCCCAACGGATTCGTCTGGCTACACAGATTGGATCCAGCTTGATGGGTGTCCTCTATATTCTGGATGAGCCAAGTATCGGGCTGCATCAGCGGGATAACGACAGGCTTATTCAGACGCTTGAGCATATGCGAGATCTGGGTAATACACTGATCGTAGTAGAGCATGATGAAGATACTATGTTGGCAGCTGATTATATCATTGACATTGGGCCTGGTGCAGGCATTCACGGCGGGCAAGTAGTATCCGCAGGCACTCCACAGCAGGTCATGGATGATCCGAATTCCTTGACGGGGCAGTACCTCTCCGGTAAGAAATTTATCCCTATTCCGCTGACACGTCGCAAACCGAACGGGAAGTGGCTCGAAATTCGCGGAGCAAAGGAGAACAACCTGCGCGGAGTGAATGCCAAGTTCCCTCTAGGTATATTTACTTGTGTAACAGGGGTATCCGGATCGGGGAAGAGCACACTTATTAATGAGATTTTATATAAGACGCTTGCGCGTGATCTGAACAAGGCCAAAACAAGACCAGGCGAGTACAAAGAGCTCAAGGGGATCGAACATATTGAGAAGGTCATCGACATTGACCAGTCTCCGATCGGGCGTACGCCCAGGTCGAATCCAGCGACATATACCGGCTTGTTCGATGATATTCGGGATGTCTTCTCGAATACGACAGAGGCTAAGGTGCGCGGCTACAAGAAGGGTCGCTTCAGCTTTAATGTGAAGGGCGGCCGCTGTGAAGCATGTCGCGGAGATGGAATCATTAAGATTGAGATGCATTTCTTGCCCGATGTGTATGTCCCTTGTGAGATTTGCAAAGGCAAACGATACAATCGTGAGACTTTGGAAGTGAAATACAAGAGCAAGACGATTGCCGAAGTGCTTGAGCTGACGATTGAGGATGGCTGTGAGTTTTTCAAGAACATTCCTCGTATTCATCGCAAGCTCCAGACGCTCTTGGATGTCGGACTGGGTTATATGAAGCTGGGCCAGCCTGCTACAACACTCTCAGGCGGCGAAGCACAGCGTGTGAAGCTGGCTGCCGAACTGTATCGTCGCAGTACAGGCAAGACGTTATATATTCTTGACGAGCCAACGACGGGTCTGCATATCGATGATATTGATCGTCTTCTTATTGTGTTGCACCGCCTCGTGGATAGCGGAGAGTCTGTACTCGTAATCGAGCATAACCTTGATGTGATCAAGACAGCGGATTATATCGTTGATTTGGGTCCTGAAGGCGGTAATCGCGGAGGTTTGATTGTTGCTGCAGGAGCTCCGGAAGACGTTGTCAAGGTGGCCGAGTCCTACACAGGCAAATACTTGAAGCCGATATTGGAGCGGGATACCGCACGAACTATGCAGGCTCAAGGCATTCCAGCTGGCAAGACAGCAAGTGCTGGCAAAAAAGGCAGCAAACAAAAAGAGAATGCCGTTGTATAGATTTACGGCTATATGTCGCATGAGGAGTATAGATGAGCTGATATCGGTATTAGTCGGTATCAGCTTTGTTATTATTTGGGGGATATCAAGTTGCACGTAAGGGGCTTATAAACCATCCATTCACATGAGGTCGGTTTATGACGCAAAGTCATAGCAATTGCTTCTTGCCTGGATACATTATCATCCGGACTGAGGCCTGTCTTTTTTGTGAACTTGTGCTGACCTATGCTAAGATAGCTAAACTCTAGTTTCAACTATTATAATGATCTTATTAGTTCATTTAAAAAATAAATCTTATTAAGAGAGGAGTCCATACTTGGTAAACTACAAAAGAGTACTCGCGTTCCTATTAACTGTGGCTTTTACAATTAGCATCGTTGTTTTTACAACTCCCAATGTTATATCGAATGTTAGACTGGGTCTCGATTTAAAAGGCGGCTTTGAGGTACTGTACGAAGCGGAACCGCTGCATGAAGGCGATGTCATAACGATGCGTGCGCTTAGGGAAACAGCGAGAAGTTTGGAGAAACGTGTCAATGCGCTAGGCACAACGGAACCCGAGATTAATACAGAAGGTGCTAATCGGATTCGAATTCGACTCGCCGGAGTAGAGGATGAGCATAAAGTTCGGGAAATTCTTAAGACACCTGCTGAGCTGACGGTCCGCGGACCAGATGGGAAAGTAGAGCTCAATGGGAGTGATTTTGTTGAGGGAGCCGCAGAGGTTGTCTTCGATGAATTAAACAGAGCGAATATTCTGGTCAAGGTGAAGGACAAGGACAAGCTCAAGGAAATCTCCACAAGACTGCTCCACCAGCCGATCGCCTTCCAACTGGACGACGTCCAACTGGCGGTTCCCGTTATTCAAGTGGTTTTACCTGATGGAGCAACCAGAATAACTGGGAATTTCACCTTCGAGGAAGCAAAGGAGCTTGCGGATACTGTTAATCTAGGTTCACTGCCTCTAAAGCTGACGGAGAAATATGCACAATCTGTAGGAGCTTCGCTGGGACAGCGTTCCCTGGATCAGACTTTAGAGGCCGGAATTTATGCATCGATATTTATCCTGTTGTTCATGCTCGCTTTATATCGTATTCCGGGGCTTGTGGCCAGTATTACTTTAATCACTTATTCCTGGCTATTACTGCTAGTGATGAACTTGATAAATGCTACGTTGACTTTGCCGGGAATTGCGGCATTTGTTCTAGGAATTGGAATGGCTGTGGATGCGAATATCATTACATACGAGCGGTTGAAGGATGAGCTTCGCACGGGTAAGGGTCTTTCATCAGCGCTTAAGGCAGGGTCCAAGCATTCCGTTCGCACGATTATGGATGCTAATATAACAACGGTTGTTGCAGGTGCAGTATTGTTCTATGTCGGAACAGGCGCTATTAAAGGCTTCGCCCTTACACTCATGCTAAGTATCGGATTAAGCGTGCTCACTAATGTGTATTTATCACAATTACTCTTGCGTATGCTTGTAAAAATGAATGTTTTTGTGAATCTGAAGTTTTTTGGAGTTAACCAGAATGAGCTTACGGACAGGCATGACAATGTATCTACGCTTAAAGCTTCCAGGTCGTTCGATTTTGTAGGGAAGCGAAAAATGTTTTTTATCATTTCAATAGTCGTTACTCTTCTTGGAGTGGGCAGTCTGCTTGTACAGAAGATGAATTACGGGGTTGATTTTAAAGCGGGTACGACTTTGGATATCTCTTTAGGGCAGCCGATAGACAAGACCAAGGCAGAGGAGATTGCCCGGAGTGCAGGCTTCGAACCTTCTGTAGTTACTGTAGGCGGGGAGAAGCAGGATCGGGTTACGTTGCGATTCGACAGAGTTCTTAATGAGGGTCTAGGAGAGACTCAGAAAGTAATGTCAGCTTTTGCCGCCCAATATGGGGATAATATTGACAAAGAAGAGAATACGGTGGATCCGGGAATTGCCAAGGAGCTGGCGATCAAAGCATTAATAGCTGTCGCGGTTGCTTGTCTGGGTATCATTCTTTATATGTGCATTCGTTTTGAATGGAGATTTGCTGTGGCAGGAATTATTGCTCTTCTGCATGATGCTTTCTTTGTGGTAAGTATATTCTCTATTCTGCGACTGGAGGTCAATCTTCCCTTTATAGCAGCGATACTGACCATCATAGGGTACTCCATTAATGATACAGTTGTTATTTTCGACCGGATACGTGAGAATCTTAGATTTGCTAGAATAAAAACCTTCAAAGAGTTGTCGGACTTAGTTAATCTAAGCATTAATCAAACTCTGGTAAGATCAATCAACACAGGAATTACCGTATTATTTGCTTCTTTAGCTCTTCAGATTTGGGGAAGTGAATCAATCAGCTTGTTCTCTGTCGCAATGACAATTGGGCTCGTCATCGGGATGTATTCCTCCATCTATATTGCCAGCCAGCTTTGGTTAATCCTTAAGGGTAGAACGCTGAAGAATCAACCGGACGAGAGAGATATTGAGAGGAAGACAACCAATAACCAGGTCAATCCCGAGATAAGACAGGTATAAGCTTAAATTAATTCCCGAAGAGGAAAAAGGTTAAGATGTTCTGTTCAAACTCTTGTTATAGATATTAAAAGGGTTGGACATCTTATATTTACAAGTAAGTTTGAGGAGTTCTGGCATATCCGGCATATCCTCGAAACAACGGTCAGGTAAGAATCAAATTATGTACGAGTTCCTGGTTCAAAAGGTGACAAACTTGTTAACAATATAGAAAGGACTTGCAACGATTGACGATGCAGGATAACATAGATGAAGATGAGTACACAGTGTATTAACAATAAGGGGGTCCCTGGCTATGTTCTTGGCTGAAGAAGCCGCGCAGACGGCAAGCCGTTTCCAAACGTTTGATGTTTTCGTCATCCTGTTTACGATTGTTCTTGCTATCGCGTTGTTGCGCCTATTGGCGGCACCGATCAAAAATAAATTTGCCATTGGCTTCGCTGCGGTAAGTTTGATTACGTTCGTGTTCATGGACGTGCTAATGGTGAAACACTGGTTAAGTTAAGTTTATTCCGAGATAACTACAAGTAGATCAATCAAGCCTATTCGGTGGAAAGCACATTTGTGCGGAGCCCGGGTAGGTTTTTTTGTCTGAGTGTAAGAAAAAGATAACGCTTTCTATTGACAGAGACCATACAGCAGGTATACTTCAGACATAGGTATTATACATGTATTGAAACTTGAAACTAGCTGGAGGTGCAGTCCATTGACGGTTTTTGAAACGAAGAGTCAGGGGTATGTAGAAGCAGGGACGCCATGTCGGAACTTCAATATTTTGGCATCCACTGTAGTGAATGATCCTAAAGATGGCAGGGAGAAGCTCGTCCTTTCTAACTTTGCTGCTGGACAGACGGGGAATTTGATCTTTATTGACACTCTGACGGGTGAAGGGGAATCGGTTGAACTGCCTGGCGATGAAGGAGCATGGGGTTTGGTCAATTGGAAGGATGAGAAGCTGGTAGTAGGGACGTGCCCGAAATTTGCTTACTTGCACTGTCTGGACCTGAAGACCAGAGAATGGGCAGATTCAATCAAATCTGAGGGCGAAAAGTATTTCTGGGATATGACGTTAGGCTCGGATGGAAAAATTTATGGAGGAACGTGGCCGGGATGCTCGCTTGTTTGTTATGATCCTGAGCAGCATACGCTGACCAATGTTGGGCGTGCCTCGGATAATCTGAAAAATCAATACAGCCGTCCTGTTAACGGGAAGCTTCCTGGATATATTTTATTAGCTGGCGGGTACGATGTGCCCTTCTTAAAAGCATTTCATATCGAGAGTGGGACGTTCCACGATTTCGGCACTCCTGGATTTGTAGTAAAAGAGGTTCAGGACACGTTCATATGTACCTCCAAAGGAGAGGAACTGGAGTTCTATGATCCTCAGACATTCGAGAGGCTGGATGCGAGTGGGCTTGAAGAGAAGTTAACCCACAAACAGCTCACTTTCCCCAATGGGAAGAAGATCCGCGCTATTCCTCTGGCAGATGGCCGTTTTGCAAGTATTCGGGGCCAGGATTATGTCATAGTCGATGATCTCGATCAAGCGCCGGAATTAAAGCGAATTCCTGTGCCGGCACCAGCTACACGCATTCATACGATTACAGCTGATGCAGAGGGGAATATTTGGGGATCTTGCGGTTTTGGACAAACTATATTCCGCTTCAACCCTGCAGATGGTACGTACTGGAATTCCTCCTCTGTATGTGATCATGGCGGAGAAGTATATGGGATGCGATTTGTGGAAGGGCGGTTATTCCTATCGGCTTATGTAGGAGGCGATCATATTGTTTACGATCCTTCACAGCCTTGGGATCAGGTAAATAATGTGAATCCGAAAACGCTCCAATCCGTAAGTCCGGAGTATGTGCGGCCTGAGGGTTGTACAGTTATAGGACCGGATGGCGGGTTGTGGACAGGCTGGTCGGCCCAGTATGGCACATATGGCGGCGCTTTATCGCGTATAGACCCGGTAACTCATGCGGTTGATGTTTGGAAGCATCCGATTGAGGGTCAGCAGGTGGCAGGTGTCTCAGCCGATGAACGATATGTGTACTTTACAACGAATGGCGGTGCGAGCGGTCTGCCTTATCAGGAGGTGCTTTGTCACTTTGGAGTATGGGATTGCGAGAAAGGCTTGATCCACTCCGTTCAATTCGAAGCAGGTGTGCGCCCAGGGAATGCAATAGCGGCCGGCGGAGGTAGAGTATACGTTAATGTAGGGAAGGAAATACGCATCTATAATCCTGAGCTTTTGGCTTTTGAACAGCCAACGATCCAGGTTGAGGAGCCCTGCAGTTGGTTTGTTGCTACTTCTAAGGGAGAATTGGCTGCATTCAGCGGCAAACGGCTGCTGCTCTTAGATCTGTTCACGGGAGAGCTGAAGCGTGAGATAGAGCTGCCTGGGCCGGTTAGAGCAGCTGCTGATCATCCTGATGGACTGTATTTTGCCGTTGGTACAGTACTCTATAAGCTGATCGGATAGGATAAGGGCAGCAGTAAAGCAAAAGCAAGGCAGAGGTAAAGCAGAGACAAATAATTAGTTCGCGAAGGAGCCGCTCGATCAGGAACGGCTCTTTCTTTGTGATCTTATTAGAAAGTGTAAGATTCTGGGGGGGAGAGCGAAGGGGTTCTCCTATGTTCGGTTTCTTGTCGGTGTGGTGGAGATTAGCTGCAAAAAAGCAATTGCGTTGAGTTTACCCGACTGGTGAGGCCAGATTAGTTGCAAAAAAAGCAATAAATGGGCAAGATAGTCGATTCGGGGACCGTTTGGCGGGAATTAATTGCGGTTCTGCAACTAAAATCGGCTGATCCTGGGTCCAGAGTGAGATGAGTTGCTTTTTGGCGATTAAATGAACGTAGATGGAGTCTGGAAGAGGTTAACAGCCTGACCGTGTTAAAGCGTGTCGGGGGGACGTACGATTTGAAAGGAAGCGCCGGAGGCCAACCGGGGCGATCCCATGCAGAACATGTAGTGACAGATGCCCGCAAACTTAGCTAATAGCAAACCAACTATCACAAATCCAAGCCCCAAAGGAGGAAAACTAGAAATAGTAAACTCATCTTATACTATTGGTTAAGGAAGCTTAGCTAATAGATTAACTTGGGTTAACAAACTGGTGCATATGACCTCGAATTAATAAATTTAGTAAGGATAGCTTTGTTAATATCATAGATTGCCTTACTAAGACAAGGGGAATGTTGGAAAGGGGCGGATATCCGGTTGTCGTCTATTCAAAACTTATCAAGACCTGTCCGTCCCGACAGCGTTTGGATGAGAGTTTCGATTGCCAAGACAATGCGGACACACGTTCCGTCCCTCCAAAACCCCTGTTTTTGGCTTGCTCGCGGACACAGGTTCCGTTATGGGGCATGAATTTACTCCAAAAGGCTCCTTTTAATAGGAATAACGGAACCCCTGTCCACTTCAGAACCAAATGAGCGCTTCCAGACGAAAATAACGGATCTACAGTCCGCCTATCATCGACACCATGTGCTGCGAGATACAAACTGACTCAGAGCCTGCGATATGGAACCTAGAGCTCGCTTCGAAATCGTAAAGTCAGGATGCCATCGTGTTCTGGCACGTATTGGTGCTTGTTCTGGATCCTGTTACCTTTCTGAGGGAGGTCGCAGCTTACCTGTTGCCAGGAGGGAGGCTATTCTTCAGCGTGCCGAGCCACGTTTCATTCACGAATGAAACGTATGGTCTATCTGGCTGAGCTCCAAAGTCAATACCGCGGACATGAGTTATGTTGTGTGGTGAAGAGAAAGGGCGATCGCTAA
>JARBUQ010000121.1 GCA_029239545.1 Paenibacillus sp. | reverse complement strand
CATTCAGCCAGCAGCGCCTCACGCACTTTATCCTGCTGCTCCTCAGTTAACACAAGTTTACCCGCTGCCGCATTCGCCTCCAGCTGCTTCACCGTACTGGAAGACGGAATGACAGGTCCCATGCCTGGCAAGGTGAGCATATAAGCCAAGGCTAACTGGTTCAACTCCATGCCCCACGCCTGGGACAGCGAAGCCAGCTTCTGCAGCTTCTGTTTGATAGCAGGCTCCAAAGCCTTGTCCAGATCGCCTTCATCATACAACCTGTTGCCTGGACCTAATCGATCAGGATTGACGTAACGATCAGACAGCAGACCTCTGGCCAGCGGACTCCAAGCCACATAGGAAATCCCATGCTCTGCTGAGTAAGCGAGCGTGCCTGTTTGATTAGGCGTTTCCCCATTCAACAGGTCGAAATTATTCTGAACAGCCGTAATGCGCGAACGTGGAGATACGTCCTGAATGACTTTCCTGTAGCTCTCCAGCTGGTCTGGACTGAAATTCGATACTGCAAAATACCGAATCACCTGCTGCCGTACCAGATCCTCTATTGCCGCTATACTTTCCTCAACCGGAGTGTGAGCATCGAACTGGTGAAAATATAACACATCGATATAAGTTAGCTGCATTCTTTGCAGACTGGCATAAACGGAATCCAGGATATTGCTTCGCGATAAGCCGCTATGGTTGGGTGAGTGTCCATCCATTCCACCGAACAGCTTCGTTGCAACAATAACATTGCGTCTCTGCTCCTCGTTGTCCTTCATCCACTTTCCAATAATTCTCTCTGAGTTGCCGGACGCATTGTTATACCGATTCGCGGTGTCCCAGAACGTAACTCCCAGCTCTATCGCCCGATCAAAGATGTCTCTGGCCTGCTTCTCATCGATGCGTGAGCCATCCCCAGTTTCCGGATAGCCCATCTTCCACGTCCCCAGCCCTACATTGGATACTCGCAATCCTGATGAACCGAGCTGTCGGTAAGGCATCCCGTTGAAACCATCGAGCACTCGAAAAGGAACATTGTACAATTGTGTATTTGGCTTAATAAAATCCATATTATCCCTCCGGTCTTTGTTATATTGAAAGAAGCTTCTAAGTCCACGCCCAGAAGAAACCGTCTCTCTCCCATGCGATTTTGCCGTTATGCAGCTTGCGGAATGCTTTTTTCACTTCCTTGGAAAGCGAGTAATTCCCCTTCTCATTCTGGAAAATATGCTCCTCTCCAAAGCTGGCTCTTATATACGCAATGGCGTCCTCCTGACGGAGGGTCCCCTTGAACTTAATTTCATTAACCATCCATTCCGCCACTTCTTGCGATGACGCTTCCACCCGAAACACCCCTCCCTTCACTATTCGTTAAACCGTTTGCGGTATCCGCATTTCCTGCACAGCTCCTCGACCACTTCCCGTCTGGAAAAGCCGTCATACAGCTTGTTCGCCCGCTCGCCTTCAATAATCTCGGAGAATGGAGTCTGGTTAATATTCCCCAGATTAATGACACCCTCCCCATCCAAACAGCAAGGGATGACAGTTCCATCTACAAGAATCCCAGCTTGATTGCGGAGACCGTGGCAGAAGCCCTTGCCTTCATCCTCTTCTTCCTTCAGATCCGGCCATTTGAACTCATGATCCTGATTGAGATAGATTTGCTTGGAAATTTTTACACCGCTGCCTCTGGCAAATTTGGATTCAATTTTGAAATCGAGATTGAAGTCTTTCTCGATCATCTCAAGAATCTGACTGTTGCGATTGCGTTCCACATTCGTTGTATTATCCTCCGTTAGATTCCATAGCCTTAGGGAAACAATAACATTCGTATGCGTCACCGCTTCTTTGGCAAAATCAAGAACCGTTGTCACATACTGTTCCTTGTTCGTAGACCCTTCATGACCGTCGAAGCTATGCAGGGAGAAATTCAACTGCCGAAGCGCCGGCTTGTTCATGATCTTGTGCTTCACCTTGGGAAGCAGCGTGCCATTGCTAGTAATATTGACTTTGAAGCCTCTCTCATGGCTTAGATCCAGCAGTTCGTCAATTTTCGGGTGGAGCAGCGGCTCTCCCTTAACGTGAAAATATATCGAATCCGTATGCGGTTTTATTTCATCTAATATTTTGGTAAATGCGTCTACTTTGATAAAATTAGCCTGACGCTTGGTCTGCGGACAGAAGGTGCAAGCAAGATTGCAGACACTGGTTATCTCAATGTAGAATTTCTTGAACTTTTTCATCTGTCGACTCATCCTCTTCCAATCCAATCATTCCATTACTGCTTTCCTTTTCGCCATCTCTTATTATACAGTCAAAATACAAAAATGAAATGGCGTCTCTTGAAGCAGGCAAACAAAGACCTAACCAAATGAAAGCTTGGCCAGGTCTTTGTAATAGAATTTAATACAGATCTTTTTGCAAACGATTGAAAATATTAAGCAGATGATCCAACTCGATGGAATTGTGCAAACATCTGGGGTCCGCAATTCCGTAGGTCTCGACGCATTCATGCAGCTGCATCCTTTTCTTATAGATCGCGTCTTCAAGAGCACGTAATTGTTGCTCTACTTCGCGGGGACAATTAGGATTTATTCGCTCCCGCTTCATATGTTCGCCCATATGGATATGCATTTCGCCCATCGTTCCTTAATCTTCATCATTATATGCACTCCTTCTCACTTGGCTGTTTTAGGCACCATTAGATGAGAAGAAGACCAATCGAGGCGGCTGTCCCGGCGGCGGTTTAGACCACTGATTGGCGGCTAATAGCTGGGAACGGCAGTAACTTTGATCCATAATCCGGGGAGGCTGGAGCAGGGTGTCCGGATGCAGCAGGGCTGTGTTTACATAAACGGCAGCGCTGCCTATGGTGAAGGAAGCTCCGCTTTGCGTACTGTTAGTCGAATTCGCAGGACTGAACCAAACACTTACAGCTTCCACCCCGAGAGAAAGGGGGATGGGTACACCTGCCTGCGGCCAGTCAGGCGCTGCGGCACTTCCGGATGGAGCGCTTACAGGTGATTTCCACTGCACATCCGGTTTATCCCCAGGCAAACGTTCAATCACAATCATAAGCTCTGAGGGTAATGCGCAGCTTGCGTTATTCCCCACTATGGAGCTATCATCTGGCGCTGATTTGGAGACGGGAACGTCAGGCTGTATCGCGACCGGAGGCAGGGTTATACTCGCTTTCTCCAACGGGCCTGCCAACCTATCCTGCTTTGCATTTTCAGCTGCAACTACAACTAAATCCGAATGGCTGTCCTAACTTGTGTACTCGACCGCAGCAGATTCCACCGGACCTACGATCGGCGGCGGTTCTTCATGCCCGCCAATCGGCCCTGACTCTTCTGGCAGCCGGATCTCAACTGATTCAGGCAAATCAACATGAACAGCCACTCCAGGTATCTGAATAGGAATGAGTGGTGCTTTCACTTGGATAAATGGAGTTTCTACATGGACTTGAAGTCCGGGCTGGATATCAAGCGTTATGGCCGACTCCAACACAGGAGTCTTCACTTCTACGATCTCTGAATCTATCCGCAAAGCTGGCAAGTCCACGGATAATTGCGGAAGCGGATCAACCTCAAGCTTAACCTGCACAGAAGGAATATCTACTTTGATTAGGGGCGTTTCTATAACAATAGGAGGCAGCGTCAATTGCAAGTCTGGGAGCAAGCCTCCGCCGCCAGCCTCTATCTCGATCAAGGGTGATTCTGAAGATACCGGTTCATCCCTATCGGACTTATCAGCCCCCAGAAGCGCGCCAACAGCTCCCAGCAATTCTGATGAAGGGGAGTTTGTATCCATAGGGTCTATATCAGGTTGATCCGGGTCATTGGGATTCCCTGCAAGGATTGTAAGCGGACTAAGCAGACCTGCTTCCGCTTGATGAGCAGGAACACACAGCTGGATGACTGCAAGGACGAATAGGAGTCCCAGAGCCAACCGCCAGATCATCCTTCTTATCCCTACAAAGCTTATTACCATTCTTGTCTCACCTGCTTCTCGGACATCGTGGATGGCGATGAATCATGTATTGCATAGGGGAGGCAGATGGCAAAAGATGCATGGAAGCACTTATCTAATTGATTAGACACATTTGTAAGTTTGAAACAGTCCTACTTGGGATCGCCGGATTCGCTCGCTTCTTGGTCATCCACAAGCTGTGCATCAACCTCCAGAATTTCCTGGTGATCGGCAGCGGCTTGTCCGAAGAAATCGATCATCTTGTCTTTGGCCTTCTGCTTCACTTCATGATCTATACTTAAAGCCGCAGCTCCAATCGCCAGTCCTAACGCACCCAAATCGTCTACATAACCAACAACCGGCAGAAAATCAGGAACCAGATCAACAGGAAGAATTAAATACCCGAGCGCCCCATAAATTTGAACCTTGGCTTTCAGAGGTGTCTTCGGACTTTCCAACGCGTAGAACAATAATAAGCCGCTATAAACGACCTTCATCCCAGCATCCTTCGCGTATTTCTTAAGCTTGCTCCAGAACCCGTCTTCCGAAAAATGCTTCTCATACTTGGAATTTTCCATATAGTCCTAGTCTCCTTTCTTCACTGCTTACTTGGCTTCTGTTTTGGCCAGATCTTTTCTCCTTAGAAGGAAAACTGACCAGCCCCGCACTCTATCCTCCACCGCGCAAGCGATCACCAGGGTTAGAAGCAAACCGGACATAGCGCCAAACACCGATATTGGAATAGCCCACAACTGATCCGGATGAGCGAAAAACGGAATAAGCGATACTGCCAGAATAGGCGGAGCATTCCATTTGAACTTATTGATCAGCCAGATCGTTATTAAAATGTTGGCAAACAAGGAGAGCATACCCGGACTTATGAGGAATAACGCAGTTCCAATGATCGACGAGAGGACCGCTCCAATCGCTATCTTGCTGAATTCGGTAATATTCAAGGCGCGGGATAAGAAAAGAAAACTGAATGCTCCCAGCGTAGGAAAAAATAACATGTGCATACTCGGAAAATGCAAGGAAAGCCAATAAATAAACATTATGTATAAACAAATCGCGAAGGTCTTAATATTCATCAGAGCAGGAATCCTTCTTTCTAGTATCTGGAGCCTTTAGGCATACAAGCACTAGTTTATTTTAAACTCCTTTGATTTTATCGTCAATCACCGTTCGCGCGTTTGGATTAATTCGGCAAACTAGAGTTTTGTGATAATGGGTAAAATGTAGGTAATCGTCATAAAAACACAGACAAATGAGTAGCCTTCGTTTATTTACATTATAAACGAAGGCTACCTCTTACACTTGCTATTCATTTTTGAACTTCCCTACCTTTTTCATCCAACATGCATTACATGTCATGGATCTAATCTTACATGGAGACATGTCCAGCATGTCAGTCCGACAATAGCTCAATTCCTATGAGTTCCCACATGCCCACAGTGTACGAAAAAGTTTTCACCGGCTTTTTCTTATGTGTATACTGCTTCCAGCATGTTTCGCTTACCTAAGTCATTGGACTATCCCCTCTCGTTAGTTATTATATTTTAATCAGCTCGAGGTGAACCTGGAACTGAGTAAAACCTTTTACTAGAGGTGCTTACTTTGTATATACCCCGTTCTGATCGAGGTGAATCATAATTTAATATTTTTATTTTATTTTTTTGCTGATCCCAACCATACCCGCTTCCACCAAGGCCACGAAAGCCGCTTCCCGAAAGGGGAGGCGGCTTGTTTGAACTTTTTAACCTTTTACACCAGTATTCGCTATGCCCTCAACAAACCATTTCTGACAAACGACCACGACGATCAGAAGCGGAAGCAGCGCAGATACGGACGCCGCCATAGTCAGCACATAGTTAGTGCCGAATTCCTCCACGTAATTGGTCAGCCCAAGCGGAATCGTATACAAGGATTTGTCTCGCAGAAAAATAAGCGGGCCCTCATACTCGTTCCAATGCCATGTAAAAGAGAGGATCAGCAGCGTCACTAGCGCAGGCTTCGTAAGCGGAAGGCAGATTTGCCAGAACATTCGCCAGAAGCCCGCTCCATCTACACGTGCCGCTTCAAGCAGCTCAGGCGGCAGAGTGCTGAAAAACTGACGCATCAGAAAAGTGCCGAACACGGTGAACATCCCTGGCAAGATCAAGGACCAATGGGTGTTAATGAGCTGCATCGAATCAAACAGGATAAAACGCGGCAGCAGCAGCACCTGGCCCGGAATCATCATAGTAGACAAGTACAGCAGGAATAACGCATTGCGCCCTCTGAAATTCAGCTTGGCAAAAGCGAACCCGGCCATTGCGCTGGTGAACAAGTTGCCGGCAACGGTAATGCCTGTTATTTTCATCGAGTTCCAGTAGTAGATATAGAACGGATTAGGACCTGACCACACTTGCTTGTAATTTTCCCAATGCCACTGCTGAGGAATCCACTCAATTGGATATTTGAATACGTCGCCGTTGACCTTGAACGAAGTAGAGATCATCCACAAATAAGGGATAATCATAAGAAGCGCGAAACCGGCCATCAATATTGTAAGAATCACTTTGCCGGCAATTTGTAAATGATTGGGGCGACGAACCGGGGAGCCTGCCCTTGTCCCTGAATTCATCCGCTTCCGTATTTGTTCCATTGCGGTCTGTGTTTGCATGAGCCGTCGCCTCCTTTCTAGAAATGCTGCTGCCAGCGCTTCTGTCCCTGCCATTGAATCATGGTGATCAAGAATATGATAGCGAATAACACCCATGATACAGCGGCCGCGTACCCCATCTTGTAGAACCGGAATGCTAGCAAATAAATATGATACGATAACACCATTGTCGAATCGAGCGGTCCCCCTTGTGTCATTACCGCGACGGGGCCAAAAATCTGGAAGGACCAGATGATGAGCGTTATCGTGATCAGGAACGTCGTTGGGGTGAGCATAGGGATTGTAATCTGCATAAGCTGGCGCAGCTTGGAGGCTCCATCAATATCGGCAGCCTCATACAGATCCTTAGAGATGCCCTGCAGACCGGCCAAATAGATCACCATCGCATAACCAATCGTCACCCAGACTGACATAATGATAATCGCGAACAGCGCGGAGCTCGGGCTCGCCAGCCAACCGGGCGGATTCTCTACTCCGAAGCTGCGCAGAAGCTGGTTAATGGGTCCCGTACGTGAATTGTACAAGATGCTCCAGATGACGGATACCGCCACCAAGCTGCTCACGTAAGGCAGAAAGATGAGTGTACGCAGGGTGTTGCGGAAATAAACGTATTTATTCAGCACAACAGCCAGCAGTAGGCCAATAACCATGGAAGCCGGTACGCTAACGAGTGTGAATACCGCGTTATTCTTCAACGACTTGAGGAACTTGGGATCATCGGGAAGCGCCAGAAAGTTGTCGAGTCCTACCCAGTGGAGGCCCGAGAACCCTTTTAAATATTCCCAATCTACGAACACCAGGTACAGGCTGAAAATAATGGGAATGAGCACGAATATTACATAACCCGCAAAATTGGGCAGGATGAACAAATAGCCAGCCATCTGTTCTCTGAATCGTGCATTGTGCCAAATCTGTTTCATACGCTCGGGTCTCCTTTTCACAGTATATCCTCTACTGTAGCAAGCCTCTCCCCTCCGCAGAATGGATGCAGCTTGCAGGTTTCTGCATATTTCTTGGAGAAAAAGATTCAGAGCGATTCATTACAAAAAATCCCTCGCTGCCATCTGCATGGCGAAGCGAGGGACGGATTGACGTCGAATTATTTCTTCGCACTCTTAATTGCGGCGTCTGATCTGGACTTCATCGTGTCTAATGTCTTATCGATATTTTGTGCATTCAACAAATACTTCTCCATCTCTTCCTTGTAAATCGTACCCAGCTCTACAGGTACCGGCACGTTATAGGAGGTCGGGAACGTGTAGGAGCCGGATAGGACGGCTTGCAGGGAAGCCTTGTCGATCAGCTTGTCGGAATCGCCTATAAGCAGCTGAGCGATCTTGGCCTGATCGGCCTTCTTGTTGGTCGGAATGCGTCCGCCGGTTACCATTGACATGTTGCCTTCCTTCATGTACCAATCAATGAATTTCATCGCTGCGTCTTTATTCGCGCTATTCTTATTGATGGACATGTAATCACCCATCCCACCGCCTACATTGACGTTATCCCCGGCCTTGTATTGAGGAACCGGAGCAAAGGCAACCTGGAATTCATGCGGAAAGCTCTTCGTATCCTTAACATAGCGAATCAAATAGATGGCTGCTGATACCATCGCTGCTTTCCCGGTCAGCAGCTCGTTCTGATACGTCATCTTGCCCGCTACAGCCTCCGAATATTTCACCATCACCCCCGAATCCTCCAGGCTCTTCTGCAGCTCCAGGCCTTTCTTCATGGACGCAGAATTGAAGTTGGAGCTTCCATCAGCGGTAATGAAGGGGTCTACAGGTTTATCCGTGGTCAGCACCTGGGTGCCAAAGTTCCCGAGGGCCGGGTCATGCATCGTGCCTTTACGTTCGCCTTTGTTCAGCTTCTTCGCCAGAGCGGCGAAGTCATCCCAAGTCCAGGCGGTCGGAATCTTCTCACCGGCTTCGTCCAGCGCGCTCTTGTTGATCAGCACGGCTCCTACGTTCTTGTTAGCTGGAAGATAGTAATACTTGCCGTCAGGAAACTTGCGGATATTCTCGGTCCCTATAATTCCGTTTACGTCGAAGCCTACTTTGGCAATGAGCTCATCCAGCGGAGCCACCATCCCGGACTGCACCCGCTTCGTAATTTTGTCATCTCCATAGGACATGAACAGGTCGGGAGCATCGGAGTTGGACAGCAGCGCTGTCTCCAGCTTCAGATTGCCGGAGTCATCATTGACGTAGCGGGTGTACTCCACCTTGATGTTAGGATTGGCTTTGTTCCAATTGTCGACCGCTTCCTGCGGACCGCTCTCCGGGGGTACTCCGCCCCAGAACTTGAGCGTTACCGGCTTGGAGGATTCCGTGGGCTTCGCTGATTCTGTTGGCTTGGCCGACCCATCTGTGCTTGATGCTCCCGGCTTGGATTCCGTGCCGCCGCTGCAGCCGCTCAACACCATACTTACAGCCAATATGATTCCGGTCGTTGCAGATACCCATGCTTTTTTCATTGGCCCATCCCCTTATGGTTAGTGGTTTGCGATCTTCCGTGTGACAAGATCACTTACAATCTTAGGAAATACAGGCCGTAATGAACACAGCGTAATCCTGCAAAAATCTTGATGTTTCTTGGCAGTTAAGACTTCCCCAGTGTGAGCTTGCGGAACTCGGTCGGATACATCCCCTCTAATTGTTTAAAGCTTCTGGAGAAATGATTCGGATCGCTATAGCCAACTTTCTCGGATACCTCGTATATTTTGTTTTCTGGATTTTTGAGCAGCTCGCGTGCCTTCTTCATCCTGATTCTCGTCATATAGTCCGTGATGGTCTCCCCGGTTTCCTTCTTAAACAAAATGCTTAAATAATTTTCTGTAAACCCAATCTCACACGCAAGCTCGGACACCTTGAGCGGAAGATGAAGCCTTTCCTGAATAAGCCGAACGACCGTCTGTACCTCGTAGCGCCATTTGTGCCGCCCGTGCTGCCGCCTATATTCCAGGAATACCGGAATCCAGCCGCTGAACCA